>DATAED010000276.1:0-8531 GCA_036258195.1 Ktedonobacterales bacterium | reverse complement strand
ATCTCGTCGGTGCAGAGATGCTCGCGCACGCGCTCATCCACGCCTTCATAGTGCCCGCAGATCAGCGTGATGCGCGGCTCTTGCGCCAGCTCGCGGGCGATGGCCTGGCTGAAGACGCGCCCCTGCGGCGACATCAGGATGATCGGCCCGCTCTCGTAGACGCGCTCGACGGCGGTGAAGATGGGGTCGGGCTTCATCACCATACCTGCGCCGCCGCCGTAGGGATAGTCATCCACGATGTGATGGCGGTCGGTGGTGACGTCGCGCGGATTCCAGGCGTTGATCTCGACCAGGCCGCGCTCGCGCGCCCGCGCGATGATGCTCTCGTCGAGCGGACTGCGCAGCATCTCAGGGAAGAGCGTGAAGATATCGAATCGCATCATCTGCGCCTCTCGTCTGTGTGGTCGCGCCGCCAGGGTTGGGGGCGGTCTGTGTGGTAGAATACGCCATACTGTCTGGTTTCAGGATATGCGCATGTGGCGATACACGCTGCGATACACGGCAAGGGATGTGTAGGGCATGGCGATTCTCTGGCCGAGCGGCGCGACCGATCAGATTCAGCCGACCGAGGCGTTGCGCCGCGCGCTGCGCTATGCCGTGGCGCTGGCGGAGGCGGGCGCCGGGCTGCTGGCGCTGCGGGTGGATGGCGTGGGCGCCCCGGCTGGCGCGCTCAGCGACGATGGCCGCCTCATCACCTGGGGCATCGGCTCCGACGCCGCCCGCCGCATCACGACGCTGCTCGCGCTGGCCGCTGCGCCAGAGCCACTGGATGGTCGCCCCCGCGTGATGGCCGCGCCCGACATCTGGGCCGGCGAGATCGCCACGATGCCGCTGGCCGATGCGGGCGGCGTCCTCGGCGAGGTGAGCTTTCTGGGGGCGACGGGATTCTCCGCGCGGCGCTCACTGCTCGATCCTGAGCGTCGCCGCGCGCTGCTGGGGATGCTGGTCGCCGCCGTGCGCAGCCATCAGCAGGCGTCGCGCTTGCAGCAGGAGAATCGCCAGCTCGGCTCGATCTTGCACTTCACTGGCGATGGCATCATCACGGTGGATGAGGGGCTGCGCATCACGGGCTTCAATCCGGCCATGGAGGCGATGACCTCGTGGCGGCTGCATGAGGCATTGGGGCGCTTCTATTATGAGGTCGTGCAGCTCCACACGCCGCAGGGCGCGCCGATTGGCCTGGATCACGATCCGCTGGCGCAGGTGATCGCTACGGGCAGGCCGATTCTCGATCGCGAGCTACTGCTGCTGGCGCGCGATGGCCAGCGTGTCAATGTGACGGTGACGGCCACCGCCGCCGCCGCATCCGCCGGGCAGCAGATCAGCGCCGTCATGAACGTGCGCGACATCACGCGTAGCCGCGAGACTGAGGAGATGCGCACCACCTTCATCTCTGTGACCTCACACGAGCTTCAGACCCCTATCGCCATTATCAAGGGCTACGCCTCGACGCTGGCCCGCGAAGACGCGCAGATGGACTCTGACGCCACCCGCGAGCGGCTGCGCGCCATCGAAGACGAGGCCGACCGCCTGAGCCACATGGTCGGCAACCTGCTGTACGCCTCGCGCATCCAGGCGGGCGGGCTGAAGATGGAGCGCACCGAGGTGGAGCTGGACTCGGTGGCGCGCTCGGTGGCGCGGCGCATGATGGCGCGCAGCCCGGAGGTGGATATCCGCGTGCGCATGCCAACGGCGCTGCCACCCGTGCTGGCCGACCGCGAGCGCATCGAAGAAGTGCTGATGAACCTGCTCGACAACGCTATGAAGTACTCTCCGCGTGGCGCGCGCATTCGTGTGCGCGGGCAATCCACGGGCGATGAGGTCATCATCAGCGTCATCGACGCGGGTCAGGGGATACCGCTGCGCGAGCAGGAGCGCATCTTCGAGCGCTTCCAGCGAGTTGATAATGCCGCGTCGCGTCGCACGCAAGGGGCCGGACTGGGGCTGTATATCTGCCGCGCCATCGTCGAAGCGCACGGCGGGCGCATCTGGGTGAGCAGCGAGCTGGGGCGCGGCGCGATCTTCTCATTCAGCCTGCCACGCGAGGAGCGCGTGTCGGCGCCGCTGGTCATCTTCGGTGGGGCGGGCGAGCGCGAGCAGACGTCTGAGCCGCGCACGCCCGACGTGCTGGTGGCCGGGAGGGAGTAGAGGGTAGCGATGGAGCAAGCGCATATCGATCCGCGCAATCTGACGGTGCTGGTCGTGGATGACGAGCCGCGCCTGGTGGATGTCGTGCGGCTGAACCTGGAGATGGAAGGCTACCGCGTCATCACCGCCGCGAATGGCTACGAGGCGCTGGAGCGGCTGAAGGCTGATCTGCCCGATCTGGTGGCGCTGGACGTGATGATGCCCGACATGGATGGGTTCGAGACGCTGGCGCGCATCCGCGAGGTGTCGAGCGTGCCGGTGTTGATGCTGACGGTGCGCGCGGAGGAGAGCGACCGCATTCGCGGGCTGGAGATCGGAGCCGACGACTACCTGACCAAGCCCTACAGCCCGCGCGAGCTGGTCACGCGCGTGAAGGCGCTGCTGCGCCGCTCGTTCACGCCGTCGCAGGCGCGCAAGACGCGCATCGTCGTGGATGATGACCTTACCATCGACTTCGGCAAGCATGAGGTGCTGGTGCGCGGGCGCAAGGTGACGCTGCGCCCGACGGAGTATCGCCTGCTCTATCACCTTGTCAACAACGCCGGACGGCTGATGACCCACGAAACGCTGCTCTCGAAGGTCTGGGGGCCAGAGTACCGCGATGAGGGCCACTACCTGCGCCTCTACATCACCTATCTGCGGCAGAAGCTGGAGCGCGACCCGGCGCATCCACGCTACATCCTGACGGAGCGCGGCGTGGGCTACCGCTTCCGCGAGCTGGAGCCAGAGGAGCAGCCCGAAGCCACTCCCGGTGACGTCGATCCCCCGTCGCGCCCACGTCCCACGCGCCGGAATCCCAGCCGATGAGCGCCGATGAGCGCCGATGAGCGCGTGAACACTACACTGACCGAGCGCGAGCTGGCCACGCTGATCGCGCGCTTCGGCGGTGATGAGGTCGAAGCCCTGGGGCTAACTGGCTCCTACGCGCGCGGCCAGGCGACCGCGTACAGCGATGTGGACCTGCTGCGGTTCGTGGCGCAGGAGCCGGAGAGCGGGCGC
Source organism: Ktedonobacterales bacterium (assembly GCA_036258195.1). Classification (GTDB taxonomy): domain Bacteria; phylum Chloroflexota; class Ktedonobacteria; order Ktedonobacterales; family JADMIN01; genus JAKAIY01. The sequence continues at coordinate 5,384 of DATAED010000276.1, read as the reverse complement.
GCGCAGTACCGCCTCTGGCTGGTGGATGGGCGGCTGGTGAGCGTCTCCACGACGACGCTGGCCAGCAAGCGCGCCGAGCTGACCCGCCCGCAGACGGCCATCTGGGCGGTGGGCGGGCTGCGGCAGATGCGCATCCTGGCGGATCGCGCTGGCGGGCTGGCTGCGCTGCTGGCCGAGGCGCGCGCCTTCACCTGGACGCCCGCCCTGCGCGCCGCCGCCGCCGAGCACGCCTCGGAGACGCTGGCTGACCTGGCTGAGGAGGCGCAAAAGGCGCTGGGCGCGCGGGAGCGGGGCGATGAGTCGGCCATGCTCTACGCCGCGCTGGGGCTGCAACAACTCGTGATTCGCGCGGCGCTGGTGGCGCGTGGCGTGCTGCTCGATAGCGAGAATGACTGGTTCGACGCGGCGCTGCGGCTGGAGCCGCCGGACTCGCGCTGGCGGCGGCTTTTGCGCGCCGTGGTGGGCTACGATGCGCCGCCTGCGGGGATTGCGCCAGCGCGTGGGCGCACCGAGGCGGCGTTGTGGTTCTATGTGGAGGCGACGCGACTGCTCGCCGACACGCTGACGGCGGACGACGCCGCGCTGGTGGCCGCGACGGTGGCGCGCATTCGAGCAGCGCTGACTCAGGAAGAGAGCGGAAACGCATGACGCAAGGATTCATCACCGTCAATGGAGCGCGGCTCTGGTACAAGGAGAGCGGCGTCAGCGACGGGCATGCCGTGAAATTCGTGCATGCGGGCATCTGCGACCACCGCCAGTGGGATAGCCAGATGGCGGCATTTGGCGAGCGCTACCGCGTGATGCGCTTCGATCTGCGCGGGCATGGCCAGTCGGAGCTGCCCGCTGGCCCTGCCTCGCTAAGTGACGACCTGGGCGGGCTGCTGGATGCGCTGGACATCGAGCGCAGCGCCATCATCGGCTGCTCGATGGGTGGCGCCACGGCGATTGATTTCACCTTGAAACAGCCCGCGCGGGTGGCGGCGCTCGTGCTGGTCGGCTCAGCCGTCAGCGGCGCCGCGCCAGAGATTGGCCCCGGTGAGGAGGCGATCATCGCCGAGGTGGCGGCGGCGGACGCTTCTGGCGACGACGACCGCCTCAACGCCGCCGAGGTGCGCCTCTTCGTGGATGGCATCAAGCGCACGCCTGAGCAGGTCGCGCCCGGCGTGCGCGCGCTGGTGGCCGAGATGAATCTCAACAATATCAAGCGCTCAAGCGAGTGGCGGCAGGCGCAGCCCATGCCGCTGGCGCCGCCCGCGATAGGTCGCCTGGGTGAGATTCACGCGCCGACGCTGGTGGTCGTGGGCGGCGATGACACCTTCAATGTGCGCAAGCTGGCGGATACGCTGGCGTCAGAGGTCGCAGGCGCGCGCAAGGTCGTGATGGCGGGCCTGACGCATGTGCCGAACATGGAGCGCCCGGACGAGTTCAATCAGGCGGCGCTCGATTTCTTGCAGCCAATCTGGTGAGCGTATAGAGAATGTGGCGCACTACATTGACGATCTGGCGGCGCGCTGGCTAGCATTAGGCCAATACTGGGGCGCATGTGGCTACGTGCAGCCATGTGATAGTCGCATTCGTTGGGCGCATCATCGCCGCGAACGCGAGAGGGAGAGCTGACCTATGGGCATGCTCCGTAACCTCGCGCATACGATCTTTGGCTTCTTGCTGCTCACAGCGCTGTGGGTGACGGCGCTGTCCTTCCTCTCCATGCGTCCCGCATCCACAGCGGTCATTACTGACCTCGGAGTGGATGCGCTCAACCCGTTCCTCGTCTCGAAGGGGATCGGCATCAGCCCGACGACCTATGCGCATTTGCAGCAGCTCGCCAGCCAGTCTCCAGAGAAAGCGCTGCCCATCAGCTTCATCAAGGCGCCGATCGACGGCAGCGAGCTGAAGGGGTTGACTTACGAGCAGGCGACGCGGCTGGTCTACAGCAAGGTGGCCAACGCCTACTACGATGGTGGGCCGAGCGCGATCTTCAACCTGCCCGCGCCGATCTCCAGCGCGGTGCAGACCTTTGCGCTCTTCCCGGAGCAGTACGACGCGGCGGTGAAGTCGCAGCCCCTGCCGGACTGGATGCAGCCGTTCCTGCTCTATACCGGGCTCTCGCCAGAGACCCTGACGGCCACCGGCCACGCGCGCATCTCTGCTCTGCTGCCCAAATTCTGGGCGGCGGCCCTGCTGCTGGCGGGCGTGCTGGTGCTGCTGAACCTGCTGAGTCGGAAGCATCCTGTGCAGAGCCTGGGGCTGGCGATCTGGCATGGCTCGTGGCCGACGCTCGCCTTCTTTGGCGTACTCTGGCTGCTCGGCCACATCTATCCCGAGCGCGTGCAGCCAGTGGCGGCGGCGTTTGGCGTGGTGGCGAGCGCGTTCTTGCCTGTCTATCTGATCGCGGCGGCGGTGGGCGTCGGCGCGTGGCTGGTGAGCAAGTTCACCAGCGGGCTGTTCAAAGTCGCGAGCAAGGCGGCGCCGAAGCCAGCGGCTGTGGGCGCCCGCAACCTGCGCGGCGGCTACGCTTCGCAACGCGACGATACGCCAGCCTACGTTCCGGGCGTGCGTGCGCCGGGCGCCACGCCCCCTCGCGGCGGGCAATACCAACCTGGTGGCGGGCAATATCGGCCTGGTGGCGCGGCGCAGTATCAGCCTGGCCCGCAGCAGGGCGCGGAGTGGGGGCCGGCGGCTCGCCAGACCTGGGAGCAGGCCGGGCAGCCGGGCTGGGGCGGCGCTGGCGCGGGACAGGATCCTGGCCAGCAGACGTGGAACGCGCCACGCCCGTGGGATGCGCCTGATCCGAATGCGCCGCACCAGGGCGATCAGGGCTGGGGGAGCTATCGCCCTAGCGGGCCAGATGATCCTACCGCGCCGCGCCGGTAGCAGGCCCTCATTGGTTTGCATTCCCCCCGCGCTGCTATAGTCTCCGCTGGACGCGCGAACAGGTGGAGCATCGTGGAGCGCGCGTCCCCTGCGGAGGACGGTATGCAGATCTTTCCCGATGTACATCAGGTCGATGACGTTGACTGCAACGTCTACATCATCACAGAGCCAGATGGGTTGACCATCGTTGACGCGGGGCTTCCGGGCGCGCCGAAACGCATCCTTGCCGCCATTGCAGCGCTGGGCCACTCGCCGCGCGACGTGCGCCACCTGTTGCTCACCCACCAGCATGTCGATCACATTGGCGGGCTGGCGGCGCTGGCGGCGGCGACGGGCGCCGAGGCGTGGGCCAGCGTCGGCGACACGCCCGCCATCGAGGGGCGCGCGCCCTACGAGACGCCGCGCGGTGTAATGGGAGTAGCGCTGCGTCTCATCTTTTTGCCACGGCTCAAACCTGGCGCCATTGCGCACGTCGTGCGGGAGGGCGAGACGCTGCCGGTCTTTACTGCGGAGGGCGGACTGCGCGTCGTCGAGACGCCCGGTCATACGTCGGGTCACATCGCCTTCTACCTGCCTGCGCGCAAGCTGCTCTTCGCGGGCGATGCGGTGCGCTCGAGCGGCGGTCGGCTGCCGCTCTCGCCTGCGCTGCTCAATACGGACACGGCGATGGCGCTGGAGAGCGTGCGCAAGCTCGCTGCGATGGACATCGAGGCGTGCTTGCCGGGGCATGGCGCGCCCGTGCTGACGGGGGCGCAGGCGCTGCTGGCCGCTACGGCTGGTCAGCCATCGCTCAGCCGCGCGTAAGTGCACAATTGCTGAGCAAGCGGCGCTTGACGCGCATCGGCGCTGGGCGCGATAATGCAGAATACCTATGCTGTCAATGAGGACACACCAGGCGCGCAGACGGCTCCACGTCGTCCGCGCGCTTGTCGTAGTGGCAGGGTTCGTCCCACTGGCGCCCGTTCATCCATTCGTATCGCGAGCCGCAAGCGAGCGTCGCTGATGCGTTCATGTCAGTGAGCGGCGCTCAGACGAGCGAACCGACAGCGCACGAGACCACCCACTCGCAGGAGGGCAGCATGCGAGCGCCAGCGAGGATGAATCAGCCGGGCAAGCGGGCGCGGCAGCCAGTCGGGCCGTCTGTCTCCCTGCTAGCTGATGTCATCCTTCCGGGCGCGCCCGACTCACTGCATCGCCTGCTGCGTCTGTGCGCGCAATATATGACGACGGACGACCTCAAGCTCATCTACGCCGCCTATCAGGTCGCCGAGAAAGCGCACGAAGGAACCAGGCGCCAGAGCGGCGAGGCCTATATCGAGCATCCGCTGGCGGTCGCCACTAACCTCGCCGAGCTGGCCATGGATGCGCAAGGCATCGCAGCCGCCCTGCTGCACGATGTGGTCGAAGATACGAAGATCACCCGCGAGGACGTGGAAGCGCAATTTGGCGCGCTGGTCGCGACAATTGTGGATGGCGTCACCAAATTCACCGCTGTGGAATCGCCAGATACCATCTCCAGTCAGGCGGACACTACTAGCGGGCCGCTCGCGCCAGTCACTGCGCCCATTGCTGCGCAGACCAGACGCGAGGACAAGGCCCGCCAGCAATCGGAGACGGTGCGCAAGTTGTTTGGCGCGATGCTCGAAGACCCGCGTGTGGTGGTGTTGAAGCTGGCCGATCGACTGCATAATTTGCGCACCATGGAGGTCATGGCGCCACACAAGCGCGAGATCAAAGCCCACGAGACACTCGATATCTACGCCCCGCTGGCCGGACGCATCGGACTCTACCTCTTCAAAGTGGAGCTGGAAGATTTTGCCTTCAAGTATCTCTATCCCGCTGATTTCGCCCGCGTCACTCATCGCTTGCGCGAGGTCGAGGTCAACCGCCGCGACTGGGCCAACCGCATGTGTGCGCGCATCCGGGAGAAGCTCGAAGGGGTCGGCATCAGCGCCGCCGTCAACTGGCGAATGAAGCGACCCTACAGCGCGTTTCTAGACTCCCAGGAGAGCCAGATCGACATCGGCGCGCTCGACGACGTGATCGCCTTCCGTGTGCTGGTCAATAGCGTTGAGGAGTGTTACCTCAGCCTGAATGTGGTCTATCAGCTCTGGCGTCATTATCACGATAGTTTCCGGGACTATATCGCGCTGCCCAAGGTCAATGGCTATCAATCGCTGCATACGACGGTATTTGGTTTAGAGGGACGCCTCGCTCAACTCCACATCCGCACGCACCGCATGCATGTCGCCGTGCAGCACGGAGTCGCCGCACAATGGCTGGAAGCGGCGCTCAGCCACGAGCCGGGCACGGTTGATCAGGCGCAGTGGTTGAAGCGCACGGCCTCGTGGGTGGGGCGCATCGCGAACTGGCACAACGAGCTCAACCTGACCGCCTCGGAGTTTGTGGAGACGTTGCGCGGCGAGATGTTCGCCGATCAGGTCTTCGTCTTCACGCCCAAGGGGGCGGTGCGTGAGATGCCTGTCGGGGCGACCGCGCTCGACCTGGCG
>DATAED010000275.1:0-6254 GCA_036258195.1 Ktedonobacterales bacterium | reverse complement strand
GTTGACGAGATCCGCAAGGGCGGGAGGAACAGCGCCATGCAGGAAGAACCGAATGCAAACGAGGGGCGTGCGCAGATTCTGGAGATGCTGGTGGCGGGACGGGTGACCGTGGAGCAGGCAGAGCGGCTACTGGCGGCCCTGGGCGGCGCCTCTCCGGCTGCCTCTCAGGAACCCGTGAATCAAACGGGCGGGCGACGAGGGCGAAGTGAACGCGCGGACGACGCCTTCGCCGGGCTGACGCCCGCGCAACTGATTGCGCTGCGCGATCATGGCGTGAGCAGGGCATTTGTCGAGCAGATGCGCGCGGCGGGACTGAACGACCTGAGCGTCAACGATCTCATCGAACTGTCCGATCACGGAGTGGACAGCGCCCTGATAGGCGATCTCAGGGAGGCAGGAGTCACCAACCTCACCCGAGACCAGCTCATTGCGCTCAGCGATCATGGCGTGGATGGCGCCTTCGCACGCGAGCTGGGAGAGGCTGGATTCACCAATCTGGCCCCGAGGCAACTCATCGCGCTGTCCGACCATGGCGTGGACATCGAATTCATACGCGAGGCGCAGGCGGCTGGACTCGTTGAGGCGACACCGGAACAGCTCATTGAAATGTACGATCATGGGGTGGACGCAGACTTCGTGCGCGAGATGCGCGACCTGGGCCTCACCAATCTGACACCCGAAGGACTGGTCGAGCTGTACGAAAACGGCGTCGAGAGTGACGAGTAGGCAGCGGATCGGGGGGGGACAGGATGCGATGATGCGCAAGGTAGCCAGAGATGGGGCTGGGGCGCCGATACACCCGTTGATCACGCGCGACCCGGTGAGCGGCGGCGAACTGGTCGTGACGCGGCTTGAGTCGCCCGAGAGCGGCGTCGTGATCGAGGGCGCATTTAGCCTGGGGTGGATCGGCCGCCTGACGCCGGAGCAACTGGAGTTCGTTGGCCACCTGGTGCGCAGTCGCGGCAACGTGCAGAAGGTGGCCGCCGACTTGAATGTCGCATATAACACGGCGCGCAACCGCCTCGACGACATCGTGGCCGCCCTGGAAGCGCCGGAGCAGGACGCGAGCGGCGATCAGGAACGCGCGCGGCGAACTGCCGTGTTGCGGCGTCTATCCAACGGCGACATCGAGTTTGACGAAGCGATGCGCCTGCTGGAGCAGTGAGATGCGCGTGCCGTAGAAGGGCGCCAGATGCGCGGCGGCGCATGCTATAATCAGACGCGAGCGCGGGATAGGAGCGCCGCCAGATGCGCGTGGCCCTGCTTGTGCGGGGGCGACCGATAGGCATGGATGCGGGCGAACATCAGCGTGCGCCCCTGCTATGTCGGCCAGTGGAGCGAGAGCAGCCGGGCCAGCGAGAGTCAAGCCATGGAAGGGGCGTTCTCGGCAGGCGCGCACGGCGGAGCGTATGGTGGCGTCCGCTCGCGGTAGGCGCGACCAGATCCCAGCTCTAGGGGCGCCAGGAAGGCTCCCATCCACAGCAAGCGAAAGGAGCGGTAGCATGCGTGATCAGCTGCGGCGGCTAGCGGAGTTGGAGCCGGGGGAGCTGCCTGTGTTGAGCGTCTACCTCGACCTGCGCCCGCAGGCCACCGGCGAGAACCCGGCGGTGCGGTCTGGGCTGATCGTGCTGAAGGATCGCCTGCGCCAGATTGAGAAGACGCTGTTGCCGCGCGGCCCGGCGCTCGACTCGTTCCGGAGCGATGCTGCGCGTATCCAGCGCTATATCGAGGAACATCTCCCGGCCTCTTCGCAGGGGCTGGCGGTGTTCGCTTGCGCGGGTCGCGATGTCTTCGAGGTCGTCGAGTCCGCCGTCGCCTTCGACAACGAGGTGGCCGCGGGCGCCGTGCCCGACCTGTTCCAACTGGCCCGCCTCATCGACGACTATGAGACCGTGGTGGTAGGGGTGGTGACGTCCAACACCGCGCGGCTGTTCGTCATGCGCGCTGGCCATCTGGAAGAGCAGAGCGGCCTGAAGGATGACCCGATCCACTACACCCAGACGCGCGGGCGTCCGCCCAACGTCACACGCTACCAGCGCCATGTCGCCAACCACCGGGCGGAGTTCGCGCGTGAGTCGGCGCGCGAGATCGAGCGGCTGGTCGATCAGGAGCAGGCCGTTCGTGTCATCCTGGCCGGAAACGCCGTCGCCATGCCGACGTTGCTGGCGGCGCTCTCGCCGCGCATTCGCGATCTGGCGCAGGTCGAGCCGCTCCGCATGGATCCGCGGGCGCTGAGCGATGAGGTGAAGCGCGAGGTCGCCGATCTAGTCGCCCAGGCGGAGATGGAGGACGACCACGCCATCGCCGACCAGCTCGTGGAGGCGGTGCAGGCCGACGGGCTGGGCGTGGACGGGCTGGAGCGCACGCGCGCCGCACTGGAGCACGGGCAGGTGGACGTGCTGGTGCTCGACGAGGAAGTCCCGCTCGACCCTGAGACCCGCAACGACTTGATCCGGGTGGCCGCCACCACGGGCGCTGACGTGGAGGTGGTGCAGCAGCATGACGCGCTGGGCAATCTCGGTGGCGTGGGCGCACTGCTACGCTATAAGCACGACGCCCCAGCGCCAGACGCTCCCTAGGCGCCCGCTGACGAAGACGAGCCTCCTCTACATCTGCGTGGAGGAGGCTCGCTCCTGCCCATCTGGCGCCGTACCGAAAGACCCTGAGCGGGGCGCTGGCGCGCCTGGCGAGCGCACGGCCCCTGTGGTACACTTTCCCCAGCGCGTCAGTGATGGCGCGTCATGCGCCCGTAGCTCAACGGATAGAGCATCGCACTTCGGATGCGAGGGTTGGGGGTTCGAATCCCTTCGGGCGTACCAGTTCAGCCACTCATCGAAGCAGCCGCCCCAATACTGTCGGGGCGGCTGCTCTGTCTCCTCCGTTCAGCATTTTTGCTCTCACCCTCCGCTGACCGGGCGGCGTCTCCTGCTCGTAACGCCCGCCGTAACGACGCCGTGTCGTTGCGGCGGCTACCATGCCGATAACGGCGCAAGGCGGGCCAAGCGGCCAAGCGGGAGGGGGAGACGATGACAACTGTGCAGGCGCCGAGCACGCGCCTCAGCGGGCGCTGGCTGCTGGCTGCGCGGCTGGCCTGGCTCCTGCTGATGGCGCTGACTGTCGCGCCATTTGTGGCCTCACTGCCGGGCTACCTCGACACGGTCACACATCCCAGCGCGCAAAATGCTGCGCTCTCGCCCGATGCGCAGGCGCTCATCGACGCGAGCATCTCGCTCACGACCTATGCGTGGATCTCGTTCGCACTGATCTGCCTGGCGTTGCTCGTGGCGCTGGGAATGGCGCTCATTCTGGCCTGGAAGCGCAGCGACGACTGGATGGCGCTGAGCGTCTCGCTGTTCATCGTCGTCTACATCACCGGCAACATCTCCATTCCCCTCAATGGCGCCGACACCAATCCCGCTACACTGGGGGCCGTCATCCTGGCTGTCCTGACATCCGCGCCTGCCCTCATCATCATCTTTGGCGTGCTGCTGCTCTTCCCCACTGGACGGTTCGCGCCGCGCTGGACATGGATGATCCTGGTCGCACTGACACTGTGGGCGCTGGTCGTCAATGCGCTGCCCGCACTCTGGGATGGCGCGCTGTTCATTGGCTATCCCATCGCCATCCTTACCATCGTCGCCTGCATGATCTATCGCTATCGGCGTGTCTCGACGCCTGCCCAGCGTCAGCAGACGAAATGGGTGGTGGCTGGGCTGGTCATCACCTTGATCGCCAACCAACTCTTCTGGATTCCCACAGGCTTCACGCCGCTGGGCCAGACCCTCTATGCGCCGGTGGCCTATCTGGTCTACCAGCTCCTGCTGGCGTTCTCGCCGATCACGTTCTTTATCGCCATCCAGCGCTACCGGCTGTATGACATCGACGCCATCATCAATCGCGCGCTGGTCTACGGCTCGCTGACCGTGGCGCTGGTCGGCGTCTATGCCGCGTGCGTGCTGGGCGCGCAGAAGATCATCGCGGCGCTGACGGGCGATGTGGGCGCCGAGCCAGTCGTCATCGTCGCCACCACGCTGCTCGTCGCCGCGCTCTTCCGTCCCCTGCGCGCTGGCTTGCAGGCGCTGGTGGATCGCCGCTTCTACCGCAGCAAATACGACGCCGCCCGCACCATTGCGGGATTCAGCGCCACGCTGCGCCAGGAGACCGAGCTGGACGCGCTGCAAGGACGCCTGCTGGAGACTGTCGAGCGCACGATGCAGCCAGCGCACGCCTCCATCTGGCTCCAGGCGACGCCCGCCGCGCGCACGGATGCGCCGCAACGGTTGTGAGCGCTCCACACATGGTAAGCTGAGGGTACGGATACGGCACAGGCGCACGATCAGGGGCATCGCCCGCGCTGCGTCCTCCGGAAAGGCGCGCCGATGACCGATCAGACCGACCACAGCGACCTGCTGCATGACCTCTTCGCGCTGGATGGGCGCGTCGCCGCCGTGACAGGCGGCAGTGGCGCGCTCGGCGGCGCGCTGGCGCTGGGGCTGGCGCGGGCTGGCGCGCGCGTCGCCGTGCTGGGGCGGCGCCTGGAGCCAGCCGAGCGCATGGCGGCGAGCATCCGCGCGGCGGGCGGCGAGGCGCTGGGGCTGGCCTGCGACGCGCTCGACCGCGACGCGCTGGAGGCGACGCAGGCGGCCATCACCCGGCGCTTCGGCCCGGTCGACATCCTGGTGAACGGCGCGGGCGGCAATGACCCGCACGCCACCACCGACGCAGCCCATCCGTTCTTTAATCTGGACGCCACCGCCGTGCAGGCGATCTTTGCGGGCAACTTCCTCAGCGCCTTCCAGGCCAGCCAGGTTTTTGGCCGCGCGATGGCCGAGCGTGGCGATGGCTGCATCCTCAACATCACCTCGATGAATGGCCTGCGCCCGCTGACGCGCGTGGGCGTCTACAGCGCCGCCAAGGCCGCCGTCGCCAACTTCACGCAGTGGCTGGCGACCCACATGGCGCAGGAGTACAGCCCCGCCATCCGCGTCAACGCCATCGCGCCCGGCTTCTTTCTGACGGAGCAGAATCGCTATCTGCTGAGCGATGCGCAGACGGGGCAGTGGACGCCGCGCGGGCAGGCGATTCTGGCGCACACGCCGATGGGCCGCTTCGGCGCGCCAGAGGATCTGGTGGGCGCGGCGCTCTGGCTGGTCAGCCCGGCGGCGGCCTTCGTCACGGGCGTCGTCGTGCCGGTGGATGGCGGCTTCTCCGCCTACAGCGGCGTGTGATGGGAGGCTGAGCGCGATGGTTACGTCAATCGAAGCGCAAACGGGCGCGCTTTCGCCCGCCGAGGTGGAGCAGACGCTGGCCAGAGGATTCGCCAACACCGCGCTGGACGGCAAGCGCACGCTGGTCATCATCCCGGATGGCACGCGCACCGCGCCGATTCCGTTGCTCTTCGCGCTGCTGGGCGAGACGCTGGGCGCGCGTGTCGCCGCGCTGGACTATCTGATCGCGCTAGGGACACACCCGCCGATGGCCGAGGAGGCGATTGACGCGCTGGTGGGGGTCTCCGCCGCCGAGCGCGAGCGACGCTATCCCGGCGTGCAGGTCTTCAACCACGAGTGGGATCATCCCGATCAGCTCGCGCGCATCGGCGTGATCGCGGCGGATGAGGCGGTGACACTCAGCGATGGGCTGCTGAAGAATGAGATTCCCGTCACGCTCAACCGTAAACTGCTGGAGTATGAGCACATCATCATCTGCGGGCCGGTCTTCCCGCATGAGGTGGCGGGCTTCTCGGGCGGCGCGAAGTATCTCTTTCCGGGAGTCGCTGGCCCCGACATCATCAACTTCACGCATTGGCTGGGCGCGCTCGTCACCAGCATGGCGACTATCGGCGTCAAGGATACGCCCGTACGGCGCGTCATCCACCGCGCGGCGCAGTTTCTGTCGCGCCCCATTACCTGCATCGCGCTGGTGATGCATGGCCAGGAATTCCAGGGGATGGCGATTGGCTCGTACCTCGAAGCCTTCGCGGCGGCGGCTGACCAGTCGGCTCGCCTGAACATCATCTACAAGCCGCATGCCTTCCGCAGCGTGCTCTCCATGCCATCCGAGCGCTACGACGACCTGTGGACGGCGGCCAAGGCGATGTACAAGACCGAGCCGGTCATCGCCGATGGCGGCGAGGTCATCATCTACGCGCCGCACATCTCCGAAGTCTCGTACACCCACGGCAAGCTGATTGACGAGGTGGGCTATCACGTCCGCGATTACTTCCTGGGCCAGTGGCCGCGCTTCGAGCATGTGCC
>DATAED010000274.1:0-4177 GCA_036258195.1 Ktedonobacterales bacterium | reverse complement strand
CAGCGAGGCGCTCATCGCCGCCTGGGGAACGGACTACGGCGCGCACAACCCCACCTGGATCTTCCGCTTCACCGATATGACGCGGCAGGCGGCGACCTATCGCCAGGGACGGGTGTTGCTGGCCGGCGACGCCGCGCACGTCCATCCCCCAATGGGTGGGCAGGGCCTCAACGTCGGCGTGCAGGACGCCGTGAATCTGGGATGGAAGCTGGCCCAGGTGGTCAAGGGCATCTCGCTAGACAGCCTGCTCGATACCTACCATGCCGAGCGCCACCCCGTCGCTGCTTGCGTGCTGCACAACACGATGGCGCAGTCCGCGCTGCTGCGGCCAGATGATCGCATCGACGCCGTGCATGACATCGTGGCCGACCTGCTGCGTATGGACGAGCCGCGCAAACGCATCGGCGGGATGATGTCTGGCCTGGACATCCACTACGACCTCGGCAGCGGTGATGAAGGCCACCCGCTGCTGGGGCGCCGCATGCCCGATCTCGACCTGGCCACCGCCAACGGCTCGCTGCGCGTCTACACTCTGCTGCACGGCGCTCGTCCGGCGCTGCTCAACCTCGGCGCCCCCGGCGGCCTCGACATCGCGCCGTGGGCGGATCGCGTCCAACTGATCGACGCTGAATACGCTGGCGCATGGGAGCTACCCGTCATCGGCGCGGTCACGGCTCCCACCGCTGTATTGATTCGTCCCGACGGCCATGTGGCCTGGGTCGGCGAAGGAGACGCCGCTGACTCGGGACTGCGAGACGCACTCACAGCATGGTTCGGGCCGCCGACTGCGGCGTAGGCGTAGAAATACATCGCGTCGATCGCTACGCCACGAATGACGCAGTGACCGACGCTGTGTGTACGCATCCAGATAGTCGTTGTAGGCGAACGATGAAGCTGGACACCCACTTACTTGGCGAACACCGAACGCATCTGCTTGCCAAAGAGCATGATGACGACGCCGAGCAGAAGCGCCCCGCAGACGCCCTGTTCGATCTTGAACCACAGCGGAAAGTCGCCGGGGAGCGCGAGGATGACCGCGATGGCCACCAACATACCGGCTGAGGAAATCCGTAGCAGGGTATACCGAGCGCGGGAGCCGCGAGCCATCCCGTTGGCGAAACCCAGCGTGACCCCGGCGTGGACAACGACAATGATGCCGCGCACCCAGACGGATGCGGGCGATATGGCGTTGTTGTGCAGCAAGATGATCGCCGCGAGGGTGAGCAGGCTGATGACGAAATAGCCGCCGGCGAGCACCTTCACATTGCGAAACGTCGCCAGAGTACGCGGATGATTCAGGCGCGCATCGAGGCGGCTGTTGGTCGTTGGACTTTGGATAGACATGATATGGCCCTTTCGTTTCAGCGTCAGTCGTTCCACTGTCTCTGGCGCTACCGTGTGGCATGCCCGACACGACGAGTATAGTGAGCTTGAGCCGGATAGCGCCTGTGCTCGTGGTCACGAAGCAGGGCCTATTTTGCAGCATGCGAGCAGTCCATGCTCCCATGACCAGCGACATAGGTCTAATCGAGGGCAATCCGTGACTGCATGCACTGGCGAGCAATCAGATGCGTACCGTAGAATGGAGAAAATGCGCGCGTTCCTCTCACGAAGCAGGTACATCCATGACATACGTGCAGGCGCAGATGAAGGAAGCTCCAGAAGCGCCTTCACTTCGGCTTTCCTGGTTCTCTCGGTGGGTTGTTCGTCGGTGGATTGTGTACTGCATCGTCGTGGGTGACTACCTTGCCAGAGTGTTGAGCACAGGGCGCCTCACCCTGGTTGACTTCCTGCTGCTCACCGCGATGTATGGCGCCTGGCTGGTGATCTTCCGCCCCTTGGGATGGCCAGATAAACACCTGCCCCTCTGGAGGTTATTTGCCCTGGTCTGCCTGGCTTGCGCTACACAATTTCTGCCGCTGTCGAGCCTGGATCTCAACTGGCTCCCGATCCTTCCAACAGCTACAGCCTGCCTGGTGATCGCCAACAGCTCACGGTATCTCGGCCTGATCGCGTCAGGCGTCCTTTGGCTCAGCTCTAGCCTCGCGTTTATTCTCATCATGCATGGCTGGGATCTCGCCGCCCAGTTGATTCTTCTGCTCACGTTCGGCTCCTTCGTCGGCCTGAGTGTGACGATTCGTGAGCTTGTGCTGGCCCACAAGGCGCTTGAACACTCGAGCGCGGAATTAGCCGTGGCCCATACCAAGCTCCAGGAGTATAGCGCCCAGGTGGAGGAGATTGGGGCTATCCGCGAGCGCAACCGAATTGCGCGTGAGATTCACGATACGCTGGGCCACTCGCTGACCTTGCTGGCCGTCCAGCTAGAAACGGCGACGCAGTTCGAGGCGCGTGGAGAGCCTGGCTTGCACGAGGAGTTGTTGGAAGCGCGACGGGTGGCGAAAGCATGCCTCATGGATGTGCGGCATTCGGTCGAGGCGCTACGTCCCGACGACGCCTCCGGCGCCTCATTTCAGAATCGACTTCGCAGGCTGGTGGCGGGATTTGCTACGACCTGCCGTGAGACGGCCATCACGCTTGATCTCGAAGAGATGACGCAGTCGCTGAGTCCAGAAATCGCCATGACGCTGTATCGCTGCGCACAGGAGGCGCTGACCAACATTCGCAAGCATGCGGGGGCGACGAAGGCGCTGCTCTATCTCAGCACGAGCGATGGGCCAGAGAAAGAGGGTCAGGTGGAGCTGTCCGTGCTAGACAACGGTCAGGGAGCAACCGCAGGAAGCGACGAGCAAGCGCCTGGCTTTGGCTTGCTTGGCATGCGCGAGCGCGTCACGCTCCTGGGTGGAACGATGCGGGCCGGGCCTGAGCCGGGGCATGGCTGGCGTGTCGCAGTGGTGATTCCATCCAAACAACGCGGGCCAGCCGAGATCATTGCCCAGAGAGCACACGAAACAAGGGGCAGGCGATCGCTATGACTGAGCATATTCGCGTGCTGATTGTCGATGACCAGCGCCTGTTGTGCGAAGGCTTTCGGAAATTGATCGAGCTGGAGCCGAATCTGGAGGTGGTGGGCATGGCGGGTGATGGCGAGGAAGCGCTCGCCACGGCTGAACTCCTCGTCGCGGAGCAACGGGCGCCCCACGTGGTGCTGATGGACGTTCGCATGCCACAGATGGACGGTATCGCCGCGACGCGCGCCTTCAAGGAGCGCTGGCCTGAGATGCGTGTGGTCTTTCTGACGACCTTCGATGATCGCAAGCTCATCCAGGCGGGGCTGCAAGCTGGAGCGTCTGGCTATGTGCTCAAGGACATCACCGCCGAACAGCTCGCCACCACTATTCGTGGGGTAGCGCAGGGGCAGGTACTCCTGCATCCCGAGGTCGCCAGCGAAGTCTTTGCCTCCTTCATTGAATCCGCGGAAACCGCTCCTGCGGCTCCAGCGCCCAGCGGCGCAGGCGCCTTAGCGCAACTGACTGAGCGGGAGCGCGAGATCCTGGCCCTCCTTGCGCGAGGCGCTTCCAACCGCGAGATGAGCGAAGCGCTCTACATCGCAGGCGGCACCGTCAAGAACCACCTCAGCAACATTCTGGGCAAGCTCGGTGTGCGCGACCGCACACAGGCGGCGCTGAAAGCCAGAGAACTGGGCTTGCTGTAATTGTCTACATGTGTACGAAACGGCGTCTGCTCCAACGAATCCGTTGAGGCAGACGCCGCCGATTCAGTGAGTCACTGAGATCAAGAGCGCAATGACCAACTGAGTTGTTTGCATACCCTTTGGCCAGCGACGGCCCTGCCTACTCCACCGTCACCGATTTGGCCAGATTGCGCGGCTGGTCGATATTGCAGCCACGCGCCAGCGCCACCTGATAGGCCAGCAGTTGCAGCGGGATGACCGTCAGCAGCGGCGCGAAGAACTCTGGCGCACGCGGCACATACACCACGGTATCGGCGTGCTGGCGGATGGCCTCGTCGCCCTCCGTCGCTACCGCCACGATGTAGGCGTCGCGGGCGCGCGCTTCCTGGATGTTGCTGACGACCTTCTCGTAGGTCTTGCCCTCCGTCGCGATGGCGATCAGCGGCACGGCGGCGTCTAGCAGCGCGATGGGGCCGTGCTTCATCTCGCCCGCCGCGAAGCCCTCGGCATGCACATACGAGATTTCCTTCAGCTTCAGCGCGCCCTCCAGCGCCAGCGGATAGCCGACGCCGCGCCCGATGAAGA
>DATAED010000273.1:0-4411 GCA_036258195.1 Ktedonobacterales bacterium | reverse complement strand
TCGTGGATGGCCACACACACTTCTGGGATGGCAGCCCAGAAAACCAGGCGAACAAGTACGGCAAGGGGTTCATTGAGTGCTTCTATGACTACCACCGGGTCTTCACGCCCGCCGAGTTGCTCTGGCCGCTCGACCGCTTCGAGAAGTACAGCGAAGAGCGCATGCTGGACGATGAGTTCGTCAATGGGCCGGTGGATGTCGCCATCTTGCAGCCGACCTACCTGACCGACTTCTTCACCAAAGGCTTCAACACGACTGACCAGAACGCCGTGATGAAGAAGAAATACCCCGACCGCTTCATCCTGAACGGCTCGTGGGATCCACGCGACGGCGACAAGGGACTGGATGAGTTGCGGCGGCTCAAGGGCGAATACGACATCACCGGCGCCAAGCTCTATACCGCTGAGTGGCACGGCTCCTCGAAAGGCTGGAAGCTGACCAGCCCGGAGGCGATGCGCTTCCTGGAGGAGTGTCAGAAGCTCGGCATCGTCAACCTGCACATCCACAAAGGGCCGACGATCTACCCGCTCAACAAAGACGCCTTCGACGTCAGCGACATCGACGAGCCTGCCTCGCTCTTTACCGATCTGCGCTTCATCGTCGAGCACGCGGGCATCCCGCGACTCGAAGACTTCTGCTTCATTGGCGCGCAGGAGAAGAACGTCTACGCGGGCCTCGCCGTCGTCATGCCGTGGGTGCATTCGCGGCCACGCTCCTTCGCCGAGATGATGGCCAACCTGCTCTACTGGATCGGCCCAGATCGCCTGCTCTTCGGCAGCGACTATGCCATCTGGGAGCCGACGTGGATCATCGAAGACTTCATGAAGTTCGAGATGCCGCAAGACCTGAAGGACGAGTATCACGTTGACCTCACGCCAGAGATCAAGGCCAAGATTCTCGGCCTGAATGCGGCCAGGCTCTACAATCTCGACATTCCCGGCCACCAGCAGAAGATCAGCGGCGACACCTTCGCCCAGCGCCGCCTGGCGCACATGACGGCGTAACCTCACCCACCGGCCCCCTCTCCCGCGAAGCGGGGGAGGGGTTGGGGGAGGGGCGCGTGGGTGGCGTCGGCGGCTGCTGTGGTGGGAGCCGACGACGTCCATCTGCGCCCGATCAACTGGTTGGAGAGATGGCCGTATGGCGAACGATGTGGCGAACGACATGGCGCATCGCGGAGCGATCGATGAGCGCGAGGTGTGGGCGCGCATCGGCGAGGTGCTGGATCCTGAACTGGATCGCTCGCTGGACACGCTCGGCTTCGTTGATCAGGTCGAGATTGCGGGCGGCGAGGTCAGCGTGCGCCTGCGCCTGCCCACCTACTGGTGCGCGCCCAACTTCGCCTTCCTGATGGCCGCTGACCTGCGCGACCACATCCGCCGGGCGCCCAGCGTCGAGCGCGTGACGGTGCGGGTCGAGGATCACTTCGCCAGCGGCGAGATCAGCGCGGGCGTGAACGCAGGCCAGCCCTTCAGCGCCGTCTTTCCGGGCGACGCCGATGGCGAGCTGGACGAACTGCGGCGCACGTTCGCGGTGAAGGCGTTTCTGGTGCGGCAGGAGCAGATGCTGCGCGCCCTGCTGCGTGCGGGCATCGCGGATACGCAGGTGACGCGGCTGACGCTGGCCGACCTGCGCATGGATGGCGCCGACGTGCTGGCGCGCGCGCCGGGCGAGCAGGAGTGGCGGCGCGCGCCGGGGCTGGCGCACATCTTGGGCCTGTGGCGAGCCAAACGCGCGGCGCTGAGGTTGGCCGCGCCAGCGCCCGACGCAGCATGCTTCACCACCGCCGAGGGCGCGGAGATTCCCGCCGAGGCGCTGCCAGAGCACCTGCGCTCGGCGCGCATGATCCGCCTGAATGGCGCCTTCAACACGCTGCTCTGCACGGGGCTGGGCGCCGTGCGCTACGCCACAACCCCTGACCTGGGTTCCCCTCCCTCGGAGGGCGAGTAGCAGCGAAGCCCTGGTTCGGGTTCAGGGTTCCCGAACCAGGGAGGGGGTCAGGGGGAGAGGTTCCACGCGCCATTGATAGATGAGGCAGAGTTAGCAGTAGTCTCAACTGATTCGCGGCAACAGGAGTAGCGCCAGATGAAAGCTGTTCAGATCGTCGCGTACAACGAACCGGTCAAGGTGGTCGACGCGCCTGAGCCAAAAATCGAAAGCCCAACGGATGTCATCATCCGCGTTGGTGGGGCAGGCGTGTGCCGCACCGACCTGCACATCCTCGAAGGCATCTGGCGCGAGATGCTGGGCAATCCCACGCTGCCGTATACCATCGGCCACGAGAACGCTGGCTGGGTGGAGGATGTCGGCTCCGATGTCACCACAGTCAAGCGCGGCGACCCGGTCATCCTGCATCCGCAGCCGTCATGTGGTCTGTGCCGCGCCTGCCGCGCTGGCGCCGACATGCACTGCGTCAACGCCTATTTCCCTGGGCTGGATGGCCACCCCGGCGGCTATGCGCAGTATATGAAGACCGCCATTCGCGCCGTCGTGCCGCTGGCGGTGGGAACTGATCCCGTGCCGCTGGCGCCCTACGCCGATGCGGGCATCACGGCCTATCACGCCGTCAAGAAGATCGCGCCAGAGGCGTACCCCGGCGCGACTGTCGCGGTGATCGGCATTGGCGGGCTGGGGCATTTCGCCGTGCAACTGCTCAAGGTGATGACCCCGGCGAAGGTGCTGGCGGTGGACACCTCGGAGGAGCGGCTGGCCTTCGCCAGGCGGCTGGGCGCCGATCATGGCGTGCTGACGGGCAGCGATGGTGGCGTGCAGGGGACGCTGGACTACACCAACGGCGGAGCCGATATCGTGATGGATTTCGTCGGCGAGAAGGGCACGCCGGAGACATCGGGCAAGATGCTGCGCAAGGGCGGCACGTACTCCATCATCGGCTACGGCGGCACGGTGACGCGCACGACGCTGGAGATGATCTTCCGCGAACTGAAGATCGTCGGCAACCTCGTCGGAACCTATACCGATCTGGCCGAGCTGATGGAGCTGGCCCACGAAGGCAAGGTGAAGATCGAGAGTGTCGAGTTCCCCCTGCACTCCGCCGCTGACGTGCTGCACGACCTGGATGCAGGCAAGATCGTCGGTCGCGCGGTGCTGAAGCCGTAAGCGGCGCCCCTGGCCCATTATTCCCTGGAGGCGAGCGGTTGATTCCCTTGATTCCCATGATCCCCGCACACACATTCCACCAGGCGCGCGTGACGCTGTTTGAGCCAGGGCCGAAGAGGAGCGCAGATCACATGAGGGCCAGACCCGTGCGCGACGTCACCGTGCGCCTCAGCGATACGCAAGACTTCCTGGCGGAACCTGCCGACCTTGGCGCTGACCGCGCGGTATCCGGCATCGAGGAGCTGTACCGCGCCGTCAAAATGCATACCCGCGCTCTCATGCAACGGCCTGGCGCCTATCGGGTGACGATCCAGCTACCGCCCGACAAGATCACGGACGGCTTGCAACTGGACATGCGCGCGCTGATTCAGCGGTACTGCCGGGTCCAGATGGAACAGCGCCGCCAGGACCTCCGCATCCTCCGTCAGCAGGCCATCGACTCGCTGTGGATGAGTCTGATCGTCCTGGCGCTGTGCCTCGTCCTAGGGGGCTGGGCTACCTGGCTGTCACAGTCGGGTAGCCATGGCTTCTTGCGGGCGGTCGTTACCGCCATCGCGACGTTCTTCGCGCTCAGCGCCGGCTGGGTGGCGCTGTGGTTTCCGGCGGAGTATTTCCTCTATGACCCCTGGCCGCTCAAGCAGGATGTGCGGGTGTACCAGCAAATGGCGCAGGCAGATGTGGTCATCAGCGAGCGCGGCGCAATCGCCGAGGAAGAAGCGCCAGCGCCAGCGGAGCTGAGCGACAGCGCAGCGGGGCAAGCGTGACCATGCGCTTGAAATGCTTGAAACGCTCGACAACAACTCGGCAATCAGCGGAACTATTGTGTGTCAATTCAGCGCCGCCAGCGCGGCCACGCCCCACCAGAAGGCCAGCGCCAGATCGGGCTGGAAGTAGGCGGAGTCCACCATGCCGTGGGTCAGCGTGGCCAGCAGCGCGCCCAGCACGCCAACCGCCGCGATGCGCCGCCACGGCTGGAGCTTCGCCTCCGCACGCCGCCACAGCCGCCAGCCGCGCCGGATGAGCGCGACGACCACGACGGCATAGCCGATCAGCCCCAGCAGGCCCGCGCTCAGCCACAGATCGAGGATCAGATTGTGCGGGTGCGCCAGATTGGGCTGATAGATGGCGATGGTCGGATGGCCGTTCAGATGGCTGATGAGGTAGGGGTGGCTGGTGTAGGCGGGATCGTAGTAGTACAGGAATTGATCTGGCCCGATGCCCAGCAGCGGATGGTCGCGAATCATGTGCAGCGCCGACTGCCAGAGCAGCAGCCGCACCGCGCCCGTATCCGTGT
>DATAED010000272.1:0-4085 GCA_036258195.1 Ktedonobacterales bacterium | reverse complement strand
CCGGCGACGAGCAGGGGCAACAGGGCGAAGAGGGCCAGCAGGGCCAGCCCGGCGACGCGCCACAAGGGCAGGAGGGCCAGCCGCAGGCCGGAGCGCAGAGCCAGCGCGGGCAGCGCGACCAGCAAGGCCAGCAAGGCCAGCAAGGCCTGCAAGGCGCGCAAGGCGCGCAAGGCGCGCAAGGCCAGCGTGGTCAGTCGCAGCGCGGAGAGCAGGGGCAGCATGGCCAGTCGGGTCAGTCTGGTGAGATGGGCCAGTCGGGCCAGTCGGGTGAGGACGACAGCCTCAGCCAGGATGAGCTGCGCCGCATGCTGGAGAGCATCGCCAATAAGAAGCTCCAGTATCTGGATGAGCTGCCCGACGACGTCGGCGGCCAGATTCGCCAGCTCTCCGACTACGACTTCATGGATGAGCAAGCTCGCCAGGAGTTCCAGGATTTGCTCCAGATGCTCCAGCAGCAGGTCATGCAGCAATACTTCCAGGGCATGACCCAGGCGCTCCAGGGCATGACGCCCGACGACCTCTCTCGGCTGCGCGAGATGGTGCGCGCACTCAACAAGATGCTCCAGCAGCGCGCTCAGGGCGAGGAGCCAGACTTCGACAGCTTCATGCAGCAGTATGGCGACTTCTTCGGTCCCGGCATCAACAATCTGGATGACCTCATTGAGCAGATGCAGCAGCGCCAGGCCCAGATGCAGGCGCTGATGGATAGCATGACCGACGAGCAGCGCGAGCAACTGCGCGGCATGGTCGATGAGCTGATCGGCGACGACCGCCTGCGCGTCGATCTGGCCGAGCTGGCGATGAATCTGGAGGCAATGTCGCCGTCCGGGCGACGCACACGCTTCGATCTGACCGGCGACCAGCCCATCACCCTGACCGAGGCGATGTCGCTGATGGGCACGCTGCAAGAGATGGATACGCTGGAGCAGCAACTTCGCGAGGCGCGGCGCAGCGGTGATCTCGGCAGCCTCGACCCCGAACATCTGCGCGATCTGGTGGGCGATGAGGAGGCGCAGGCGCTCGAACAGCTCCAGGCGCTGCTGAAGCAGCTCGAAGATGAGGGCATGGTGCGGCGTCGCGGCGACCGGCTGGAGTTGACGACGCGCGGCATCCGGCGCATTGGCCAGAAGGCGCTGCAAGATGTCTTCGCGCAGTTGAAGAAGGACGCTTTTGGCCGCCACCGCCTGCCGGAGCGCGGCTATGGCGGGGAGCGCGACGAGGAGACGAAGCTCTACACCTTTGGCGACCCCTTCGAGCTGCACCTGGAGCGCACCATCATGAACGCCATCAACCGCGAGGGGGCGGGCGCGCCGGTCAAGCTCGATAAGGACGACTTCGAGGTCTACAACACCGAGCACATGACGCGCTCGGCCACCGTGGTGATGCTCGACATGAGCTGGAGCATGCTGCAGAACGACCTCTGGGCGCCCGCCAAGAAGGTCGCCATCGCGCTGGAGAGCCTGATTCGCGGGCAGTTCCCGCGCGACACGCTGCATCTGGTCGGCTTCTCGAACTTCGCGCGCGAGTACAAGCCCGAAGAGCTGATCGACGTGGGCGAGTGGGATCACGTGCAGGGCACCAACATGGTGGCCGGGCTGATGATGGCGCGCAAGCTGCTGAATCAATCGCGCGGCGCCAACAAGCAGATCATCATGATTACTGATGGCGGGCCGACAGTCTACCTGGAGGGCGATCAATGGCAGTTCGACTGGCCGCCGCCAGAAGAGGCCATCCTGCAGACACTGCGCGAGGTGCGCCGCTGCGCCCGCGACGGTATCACCGTCAATGTCTTCATGCTGTGGGATGACCCGCACCTGAAGCACTTCGTCAACCAGATGGCCACCGTCAATCGCGGGCGCGCGTTCTACACCAACCCCGATTCGCTGGCTGAGTACGTGATGATCGACTACCTCAGCAACAAGCAGAAGCGTGTGCGTTGAGCATGGCGGACGCGATGGGTGAGCGCGATGATGATGGGCTGGAGCCGCTGCTGGCGGGCGCGGCGGCGCTCGGCCTGCCGCTGGACGCCGCCCAGCGCGCACAGTTTGCGCTCCTGCGCGATCTGCTGCTGGATTGGAATACGCGCGTCAACCTGACGGCCATCACCGATCCCGATGAGGTCGTCACCCGCCACTTCCTCGATGCGCTCACCTGCGCGCTGGCGCTGCCCGCCGCGCGCCGCGCCCGCCCGCTGCGCCTGCTGGATGTCGGCAGCGGGGCGGGCTTTCCGGGGCTGCCGCTGGCCATCGTCTTCCCGCGCTGGCGAGTGACGCTATTGGAGGCGACTGGCAAGAAGACGCGCTTCCAGGAGGCGGCCATCGCGGCGCTTGGTCTGACCAATGTGCGCCCGCTGCACGCCCGCGCCGAGGAGCTGGCGCAGACCCCGGCGCATCGCGGGCGCTACGATGTGGTGACGGCGCGCGCGGTGGCGTCGCTGCCCACACTGCTGGAGTACTGCGCGCCCTTCACCAGGGTCGGCGGCCTCGTCATCGCGCCGAAGAAGGGCGACCTGGCGGAAGAGATCGCGGCGGGTCGGCAGGCGGCGGCGCTGCTCGGCGCGCGGCTGCTCGCGCCCATCGCCGTCACCCTCCCCGCGCTGGCGGAGGATAGCCGCGCGCTGCTCGTCGCCCGCCAGCAGCGCCCCTGCCCACCGCTCTATCCGCGCGCAGGCGGCGCCCCGCAGAAGCGCCCGCTGGGTGAACAGAGCGGAAGTTGAAGGGCGCTCCCGACATCCGTCGTCATCTCGCGGGAGCCAAAGCGCGCGGAGGAGTCGCCTGCCCGCACTCGCCCGCAATCGTCCGCGATCATCCGTGCTTGCCTGTACATTGAGATGGACCTCAGAATAGGTTCTCCACCGATTCCGTTACCCAGCTAACACCGCTGGCCCGTATGCTTCTCCAGAAGTGGGCCTCGAATGGATGCTGCGCCTGCTGCAGACCTGCTGTGCGACGAACTGGAACGTCGCAGCATTGCGTCGCGGATGTGCCTGGGCAATGGGCGCCGCGACGTGAAGCGCTGGCATGGGTGGCATGCCAACCGCGCCAGCAATCAGATGAGAGGGCCGGTGTATCCGGCATAGGTGGGACGCCCCGCTCCCACCCAGATGTGGTGGTGAGGTGGGGGGTACAGAGGAGGCAAATATGCGCAGCACAGGCTTCGTGCGCCGCTGCCAGTTGCTGGTGATCGCGTCGGTGCTGGGGGCGCTGGCGCTGGCCGTGGGCACGCCAGGCCCGTCGGCTCACGCGGCGGGGCATCGGACGTGGCAGGTGACGGTGGGCGTTCAGACGGCCAATGGGACCATCTCGGGGATGATCTTCACGCCTAACCAAATCTTCGTCAAGCATGGCGACACAGTCGTGTGGACGGTCGGCGCCAAAGAGATTCACACGGTGACGTTCGGCAATCCGCCAGCCGACACCGATGACGAGGGCGCCGAGGGCATCGGGAATCCCCTGCTGAACGCCTTCGAGGAGCTAACAGAGCAGTTCGCGACACCAGCGGGTGGCTCGTCGTTCGATGGGGTGTCGTATTACAATTCTGGCGTCATGACGACGCTGCCGGAAGCGTCGGGCTTCCCGCAGGCGATTCGACACTACGCGCTGACGATCAACGCGCCAGTGGGCGACTACATGTTCTACTGCCTGGTACATGGACCTATGATGTCCCAGGTCGTCCATGTAATCCCCAACAGCCAGGCCTATCCCTTCACGCAGGATCAATACAACTCCCAGGCGGCGCGGCAGCGAGCTCAGGTTTTCGCCCAGGGCTGGCGAGCCTACGCCAGGACCGTTTCCACTGTTGCACCCAATACCGTGAGTGTGGGCGCCAGCGTGGACGCGGGGCAGGCGGACGTGATGCGCTTCCTGCACAAGAACACGACGATCAAGGTGAATGAGTCGGTGACGTTCACCAATGTGACGGGCGATCCCCACACCGTGACCATCGGACAAGAGCAGGGCATCCTCGGCTACGGCGACTTGAACAACGTGCGCCAGGGTGACAACGTCAGCTCAGGTCTGTTCGGGGCGGCGTTCACTGACTTCGGCCTGCCCACCTCGGTGACATTCCGCTTCACGCAGCCGGGA
>DATAED010000271.1:0-7191 GCA_036258195.1 Ktedonobacterales bacterium | reverse complement strand
CCCAGTGGTACATTGACGTGTGCGCCAGACACGGGGTAGACAGTACTGGGATTCCCTGGCACGACGACCTCTATCTCGATGTGGTCATCAACCCATGTGGCAAGCTCGCAGTGATTGATGGCGACGAGCTGGAAGAGGCCGCCGATTGCGGCGCGGTGGACGCTTCGGCCTATACGCTGGCCTGGCGCGAGGCGCATCGGCTGGCGCCGCTCGCCCACCGCCGCAGCCTGCCAGAGATGCGCATGGCGCGCGAGACACTGGATGCGATGTGCGCGCTGGAGCGTGGCGAGGTCTGGCCGGGGTTTGCCCGGCTTGTAGCGCAAGGTGGCGCGCCGTGTTGATGCTGTTGTCGTCGTGGTCTGTGGCAGCGCGCTCGCGAGGAGCGTCATGCGCCGGGATGTAGTTGGCCGATGAAGTCATCCGCCGCTGTGCTAAAAACGCTCTATCGGCGCAAACGCTCGCGTCTGACGCAGGAGCGCGCCCGCAGCCTCGCTGTGGCGCTGCGCGACTACATCGAGATGCTGCGCCCGACTGCGCAGGCCCTGGATGAGGCGTTCTGCCTGCTCGACCTGTCCGGCTGCGTGCAGTATGCGAATCCGAGCGCGCTGCAGCTGCTGGGGCGCGCCGAAGCCGATGCGCTGGGCGTCTCGCTGCATGCGTTCATCCGCTGCGCGCTCGATGCGCAGGTCTCACCTTTGCGGGGTGAGCGCGCCGACCTCATAGCGTGCAGCCTGCTACGCCCCAATGGAACCAGCATTGTGGTGGATTGCGCGCTCCGCAGTGTCACGCATGATGGCAAGCGGCTGGGGACGACGCTCCTCCTCTTCCAGGGCCCGCGCGCCCTCGCCGATGGCGCAACTCCCGAAGCGCAGGAAAGCGCGCTCGAACGACGCATGCGTATCCTCGATGCGATGGGCGACATCGCGCTGGCGCAGCTCCCGCTGGATAGTCTGCTCAAGGCGCTGCTGGATGGCTTGCATCGCGAGTTGGAGCTGGAGAACATCGCCATCTTCCTCGTCGATGATGATGGCAAGACGCTCTCCGCGCGCATGGCCAGTGGCGTCGGCGCCGATGTCGCCAACCGCATACGGTTTCCGCTGGCTGATACGATGGTGGGGCAGGCGCTGCTCGACCGTCGCACGATCCACATCCCGAATGTGGAGGTGGTGGGTGGGGAGTGGGTATATTTCTCGCCTGAGATGCGCTCCGGCATGAATGTGCAGTCGTTCATCGTCGCGCCGCTGGTGGTGGAAGATCAGCTGATTGGGGGCCTCTATCTGGGGGCCAGCCAGCCAGATCGTTTCAGCCACGGCGACGCGCGTCTGGTGGAGGTGATCGGCCAACGCGCTGCGCTGGCCATCGAGCGGGCGCGCGCCAGCGACGAGGCCGCCCACGCGCATGAGCGTCTGCAGTTCCTCAATGACGCCAGCGGCGCGCTGAACGAGACGCTCGATTACCACGACGCCACCGAGCGCCTCGCCGCCATCCTCACGCCCGCGTTGTCCGACGCCTGCGCCATCTTTCTGCTGGAGGATGATGGCCTGCTGCGCAAGGTGGCGATGCAGGCGCCTGCGCGCGGGCTGCTCTCCGTCAATCCCTTCGGCCCGACCCTGCGGCGGCTGATTCGGCGGATCGACGCCATGGAGGTCATCAACCCTGACGACATCGCCAATCCCATCGCTGAATGCGTGCGTACACTCGCGCCCGTCTTCGAGCAGAGCCTGACCGATCAACCATCCGATCCGCTTTCCACGCAGTCAGACGCCGGGCGCGATGAGACGGCTGTGGCGGTCGATGGCCTCTGTGTCAGCGTGCCGCTGGTGGTGCGCCAGCACGCGCTGGGCGTGGCGTATCTGGCGCTGCGTTCTGGCAAGCGCCTCGACGATGGCGACCTGGCGCTGATTGAGGGGCTGGCCGAGCGCGCCGCCATTGCCGTTGACAACGCCCGCCTCTATAGCGAGACGCAGGCGGCGCTGGCCTCTGGCAGCGCCACGGCCACGCAGCTCGCCGCCATCTTCAACGCGACCGACGTTGGCATCTTCGTCACCGACGCCGCTGGCGGGTTCCTGCGCATCAATCCCTACGGTCGGCGGCTACTTGGCCTCGGAGATGTCTCGCTGGAGCACGCGCCTACCAATGTCGGCGGCATGTTTCAGTTGCGCACTGTCGAGGGCGACGTGATTCCTGGCGACCGCGAGCCGCTGCATCTGGCGCGCACGCTGGGCGAGCCGATCGAGCAGCGCCTGGTGGTTCACCGCTTCGACACTGGCGCAGACATCCAGGCGCTGACGCGCTGCACCCCCTGGCGCGACGACCGCAACCAGGTCGCGGGAGCTATCGGCGTCGTCACAGACATCACCGCTATCCACAAGCTGGAGCGCCAGAAGGATGAGTTCCTGGGCATCGCCTCGCACGAGCTGAAGACCCCGCTGACCAGCCTCAAGATTCTGGCGCGACTGCTCGTGCGCAGGATGGAGGCAAGCGGCGATCCGCGCGAGGTCGAGCAGGCGCAGCACATGCAGGTCGCCATCATCCGCATGGAGAATCTGATCCGCGATCTGCTAGATGTCTCGCTGATCCAGGAGGGCAAGCTACCGCTGCATATGGAAGGTTTCGATCTGGGTGAACTGTGCGCTGACGCGATCGGCGAGCAGCGCCTGGTGACGCAGCGCGTCATCCGCTACAGCGCGCACGATGGGGGCGCTCACGGCGATGCTCACGGCGATGCTCACGATGGCGCAGATATCGATGTGCGCCTGCCCGTGTACGCCGACCGCGAGCGCATCTATCAGGTCATCTCCAACCTGCTCTCCAACGCGCTCAAATATTCGCCCGCGACGCAGCCCGTGACAGTGCATGCCCGCGCGACCGATCTGGAGTGTATCGTCTCAGTCCACGATCACGGGCCGGGCGTGCCAGCCGAGGCGCACGAGCGCATCTTCGACCGCTTCTATCGCGTGCCAGGGATGCAGGTGCAGAGTGGCTCAGGCGTGGGACTGGGGCTGGGGCTGCACATCAGCAAAGACATCGTCAGCCGTCACGGCGGGCGGCTGTGGGTCGAGAGCAAGCTGGGTCACGGCAGCACGTTCTCCATGGCGCTGCCCCGCGTCGACACGCGCGCCGCCGACCATCTGCCCCAGCCGCGCGACGCCTGACGCCAGCCACTCGTCTCTGGAGTGTGCAGGCTCCATGAGGGTCGCGGCCATAAATGGCCGGCGCACGGCGCGACGGGGCATGAATGCCCTGTCTTGAGCCGCCGCAGGCAGGCGCGCCTCTGCGGCTTTCAAGCCGCCGTCGCGTGCTCCGGCCATTTATGGCCGAGATCGCCTGTTCCGCTGCGGTTGCGCGCCTGCTGGGGATATGGTAAAATTCAGGAGTATGCGCCTGCGCTGCGGTCTGCGTGGCTGAGGGCGCATTCACCACACACGCTTCCTGATCGCACGGGCCCTGGCGCGGCGACGCGCTCACCGGGCGAATGGACGGAGGCGGAGGAAACAACCTACAAAGGGAGGACATCCAGACACATGGCAGGAAATGCCGCAACGATGCGCGAGCTGCTGGAGGCAGGCGTCCATTTCGGGCACCAGACCCGGCGCTGGAACCCCAAGATGCGTCCGTTCATCTTCCGGGCGCACAATGGCATCCACATCATCGATTTGCAGCAGACGGTGCAGCGCCTCAATGAGGCGACGCGCTTCATCACCAGCCTGACCTCGAATGGCGAGTACATCCTGTTCGTCGGCACCAAGAAGCAGGCGCAGGAGTCGATTCGCGACGAGGCCGAGCGCAGCGGGCAGTTCTTCGTGAACCATCGCTGGCTCGGTGGCATGCTGACGAACTTCCAGACCATCCAACTGCGCATCCGCTACATGAAGGATCTGGAAGCGCGCCGCGAGAACGGTGAGTTTGATCGGCTGACCAAGAAAGAGGCCCAGCGCCTCACCGACGAACTGGAGCGCCTCGACAGCACACTCGGTGGCATCCGCAACATGCGCCGCCTGCCCGCCGCGATCTTTGTGGTGGATACACGCAAGGAGCACACCGCCGTGCTGGAGGCTCGTCGCCTGGAGATTCCGGTGATCGCGCTGGCCGACACCAACTGCGACCCCGATGAGATGGATTATCCCATCCCGTCGAATGACGACGCCATTCGCGCCGTGCGTCTGCTCTGCGAGAAGATCGCCGACGCCGCGCTCGATGGCCGCCGCCAGTACGAGTCGCAGCGCGAGCGCTCCGAGGGCGCCGTACGCGCCACCGCCGCGCCAATCGCGCTGGAAGAGTTTGGCGCTGAGCCAGGGTCGGAGGCAGCGGCTGCGTCAGTCGAGGCTCCTGCGGCGACCGAGGCCGCCACGCCCACCAGCGAGGCAACCGCCGAGACGCCGAGCGCGCCTGCCGCCGCTGATGAGGCTGCCGCGCCAGTGTCCGCCGAGGCGACGCCCGCCGAGGCGTAGTCCAGACTGGTTTCTCGGATCAGCGAGCGTGGAGACACCGCAATGGTCTCGGCGCTCGCTGCGCATATCGGCCCCGCGCCGGGGCGAAAGAGCGCGCGTTTCGCCAGCAGTGGCGGCGCGCGTTTTGCGCGCCCTGGCGCATCTGTACGAGCGGAACTCCCCTCGCCTTCCGGGAGAGGGGCGGGGAGTGAGGGCGCTGCGCGAACGGGCGTGCCGCGTGATAGTATAAGAGGCGCTGGGATTCATCTGGGATGCATCGCGGCGCACGAGAAGACGCTCAGGCTGACTGGCGCGGAGGCGCGTGAGCAGGCGAGCGAAAAGGAGACACGGACGATCATGGAATATACGGCCAAAGATGTCGCCAAGCTGCGCGAAGTGACGGGGGCGGGTTTCGCCGATTGCAAGTCGGCGCTCACCGAGGCCAAGACCTTCGACGAGGCCATTAAGCTGATCGAGGCCAAGGGTCAGAAGCGCGCCGAGAAGGTCAAGAGCCAGGATCGCGAGACGCACGAGGGTCTGGTAACCTCGTACATCCACCACGGCGGCAACCTGGGCGTGCTGCTGGAGCTGAACTGCAGCACCGACTTCGTCGCGCGTAGCGATGCGTTTAAGGAACTGGCCCGCGAGCTGGCGCTGCAGATCGCTGGCGCCAATCCGAAGTATGCGACGATGGCCGATGTCCCCGCTGAGACGCTGGCGACCATGCGCAAGGAACTCGCTGAGGATGCCGAAGTGCTGAAGCGGCCCGAGAAGCTGCGCGACCAGATCGTCGAGGGCAAGATCAAGAAGCAGCTCGCCAGCGAAGTGCTGCTGGAGCAGCCCTGGGTGAAGGATGACAAAGTGCTCGTCGGCAAGCTGGTGGATGATGTCATCCACAAGACTGGCGAGAATATCGTAATTCGGCGCTTCGCTCGCTTCGCGCTGGGCGCCTAGTCAAGCCTGAGAGCCGCGTCGGAGGCCAGCGCGCCACGCCGACGCGGCTCCTTCGCGTAGAGCGCGCGGATGAATCGGTTCAATTCAGGCGCATCAGATGGCCGCTGCCGAGGAGGGTTATGACCACCACAACCGTCTACCAACGCATTTTGCTCAAACTCAGCGGAGAGGCGCTGATGGGCGAGCAGGGCTACGGCATCGACGCCGCCGTGCTGGAATTCATCGCCGATGAGCTAAAACAGGCCCATGCGCTCGGCGTCCAGATCGCCATCGTCATCGGTGGCGGCAACATCTTGCGTGGCAAAACCGCCGCCGCCAGTGGCATGGACCGTGCGCAGGCCGACTATATGGGCATGCTGGCGACGGTCATCAATAGCCTGGCCCTGCAAGATGCGCTGGAGCGCGCCGGAATGGAGACGCGCGTGCAGACGGGTATCGACATGCCGTCTATCGCCGAGCCGTTCATCCGGCGTCGCGCCATTCGGCACCTGGAGAAGGGGCGTCTCGTCATTCTGGCTGCGGGCACGGGCAATCCCTTCTTCACCACCGACACAGCGGCGGCGCTGCGCGCGGTAGAGTTGAACTGCGGCGTGCTGCTCAAGGCGACCAAAGTGGATGGCGTCTACGACGACGACCCGATGCGCAATCCGAAGGCCCGTCGCTTCGCCGAGGTCAGCTACATGAAGGCGCTGACGATGGGGCTGGCCGTCATGGACGGCGCCGCGCTCTCGCTCTGCAACGACAACCACCTGCCCATCGTCGTCTTCGATCTGGAGACGCCGGGGCAAATTCTGGCGGTGACGCGCGGCGAGCGACGCGGCACACTCGTACACGACCTGCCCGGCAAGGCGGAGTCCATCTGGGCCGAGGCCTAGCGCGGCAGAGCAGGCGGCATCCGGCGCCCGATCCGGCGCGCGGTGATGCGCGACGCCAGCGAACGCCACACAAGTGCGAACTGTAGACCTCGCCACGTACTACAATGGTGAGGATGGCTCGACATCGTGAGAAGGGAAAGGTATCATGGCGGCAGACGTTTTCGCGGACGTCGAACACCGCATGAAGTCCGCCATCGAGGCGCTTCAGCGCGAGTTGAACACGATCCGCACCGGGCGAGCGACTCCGACGCTGCTCGATCGGCTCATGGTTGAGTACTACGGCACGCCGACACCCGTGCAGCAAATCGCCACCATCCATGCGCCCGATGCGCGCATGCTCACGATCCAGCCCTTCGACAAGTCCTCGCTGGGCGAGATCGAGAAGGCCATTCAAAAGAGCGATCTGGGGCTGAATCCCACCAATGATGGCACGATGATTCGACTGGTCATGCCACCACTGACCGAAGACCGACGTAAAGAATTGGTAAAAGTAGCGCATAAGAAAGTCGATGACGCGAAGGTAGCGGTGCGCAACTGTCGGCGCGATGCGCACGACACACTGCGCGAGCAGGAGAAGACCAAGGAGATCAGCGCTGACGAGCTCAAGCGCAGTGTTGATCGCCTCCAGAAACTCACTGACCGCTACACCGCCGAGGTTGAGCAAGTAGGCCAGGCGAAAGAGCGGGAGATTCTCTCAGTCTGACGGGTCATATGGATCACGTCTGGATCGCGTCCGGGCGCCCATCGGGACGCTGAGGGGTGCGCGCTCGCCACTGGCCACCATCGCTCCGTGCGGCAGTTCGTCTGTCGCACGGAGACATAGTGGGGGATCACTGGGCAAAGCATGGCAAAGCGACGAATCAAGACGTTGTTCTCGGCGATCACTGGCGCCATCGATGGTGGCGCTCGCGCCGCCGAACTGGAGCGACGGG
>DATAED010000270.1:0-6799 GCA_036258195.1 Ktedonobacterales bacterium | reverse complement strand
TTGCCCAGCATCGCGTCTGTCGCGCCGATGCGCGGCGCGGCAAGACCTCGGTCGGCTGGTTCTATGGCTTCAAACTGCATCTGGTCATCAACGAGCGGGGTGAATTGCTCGCCTTCAGTCTAACGCCCGGCAACGTCGATGACCGTCGCCCCGTCCCCCAGCTCGTCCGACGCCTCTTCGGCAAACTCTTTGGTGATCGGGGCTACATCTCGGCGGCGCTGGCTGAGCAGCTCCTGGTGACCCAGGGCCTCACCTTCATCACCAAACGGCGCAAGAATATGCGCGCTCAGGTCTTGGCGGCGCTCGATAAACTGCTCCTATGCAAGCGCGCCCTGATCGAGAGCGTCAACGACGAACTCAAGAATGTCTGCCAGATCGAGCATACCCGTCACCGCAGCCCCTACAATTTCCTCGTGCACCTCCTGGCGGGCCTCGTCGCCTACTGCCATCAGCCGAAGAAACCGTCGTTGCACCTCGGCAGTGGCCTTGATGCCTTGCCAGCGGCGTAGCTTATCCAGAATTCACGTACTTTTACCGCTGATTATGGCGTGCGGGAATCACCCCGACAAGGTCAGATCGTCGAGACTGGCCCCACGACGTGCCCTTGGCGCGTACTAACTGCGCCTAACATAACCTGATCTTCGTGTGGTAGATTGCGGGCATGAGCAAGCCATTGGTCAGCGATGAGGTGTGGGCAATCATCGCGCCCCTCTTGCCAGCCGAACCGCCCAAGCCCAAAGGCGGACGGCCGCGCCGTATCGCGGATCGTGCGGCGCTCAGCGGCATCCTGTTCGTCCTCAAGAGCGGCATTCCCTGGGAGATGCGACCGCAAGAGATGGGCTGCGGCAGCGGGATGACGTGCTGGCGGCGGCTGCGGGACTGGCAGCAGGCCGAGATGTGGGAGCGCCTCCACCTAAGTAGGTAGCCAATCGAATTTGGAGGAGGTCAAGCCAGCGCTGATGAGCAGCGAGTCGGGGAGGCGCGCCTCGAGCCAGTCCAGCGCGTGCTGGAGCAGAGTCTCCAAGGTGTGATAGACCCGATTGGCGGCGATCACGGCTTTGAGCAGCCGCCAGACATCTTCGAGTGGATTGAGTTCGGGCGAGCGAAAGGGCAGCCAGGCAATGGTGATGTGGACCTGCTCCGCCGCCGCGAGTACGCGCTTGGGGTGGTGCGGCGGGGCGTTGTCCCAGATCAGCAGCTTGGGGACATCCGGGCGTAGCGCACCCAGACGCTCAATGAAGGCGATACAGTCGTCCTGGCGGCTGCGCTCGCGTCCCAGCTTCACCAACTCGCCCGTGTGGGCATTGAGGGTACCGTGGATGACGCGCCGCGCGTTGCGTCCTGAAATCACCTCCTCGCGCTGTGTTCCGCGTTTGGCCCAGCTCGCCCGCAACGGCGGGAATTCGCGCAGCGTCGTCTCATCGCCGAACCATACCTCGCCGCCGCTGGCCAGCATCTGGGTCGCTTGCTCTACAAGCGCCCCTTTTATATCTCGTAGGCTGGATCGGGCCGTCCGGGCACATATGTGGGACGCTTCCAGCGAAAGCCGAGGCGATGCAAGGTGCGCCGCAGGGTTCGCTCGCTGAGGGCGTAGCCGCGCCGCAGTAGTTCGGTGCGCAACAGCGGCACAGTCCAGTCGGTCGCGGCATAGCCGTGCGCCTGCAGGTCAGCAGCGAGCACCTTGACGTCTCTGAGACCAGCCTACCACCCTTGGTCACATTATGTCCACTTACTTAGCGCTGTCGCAACGGCTGCAAGACGCGGGGCAGATCGATTGGGAGCGGGCGTCACTCGACAGTGTGAGTGTGCCAGCGCCCGGGAGGGCGAGCAGACCGGCAAAGATCCAACCTATCGCGGCAAGCTGGGAACGAAGCGCCATATCGTGGTCGACCGCCATGGTGTGCCGCTGGCGGCGACCATCTCGGGAGCCAATGAGCACGACTCCAACCTGCTGAAAGAGACGGTTGATGCGATCCCGGCATTGCGGCTCCCGCACCGGCAGCGGGGACGACCCGCAAGCGTCCGGGGAAGCTGCATGCCGACAAGGGCTACGACTACCTGCGGCGCCGACAGGCGCTGCGCGTACGGGGCGTCATCCCGCGGTTCGCCCGGCGCGGCATCGAATCACGCGAGCGCCTCGGGCGGTATCGCTGGGTCAGCGAGCGCACGCTTTCGTGGGTCAACCGCTTCCGCCGCCTCAAAGTGCGCTACGAGCGGCAGGCAGACATCCATCAGGCGTTCCTCTCGCTGGGATGCGCCCTCGCCTGCTGGAAGACCCTGAGCTGCAGACCGGCGATCAGGCGCGGTGAGGCTTGACTAGAACATAACCACGAATGGGAGCCGGACTGGAAGTGGATCGCGGCGCTTGACGCGCGCCTGACGCGCAAACCCGAGCGCCTAAGCGAGCGCATCGCCGCGTGTTTCGACCAAGCTCCAACACTGGAGCGGATGCGCATCTGCACGCAACTCATCCTGGACACACTCGCGCTCCTGCCCTCAACGCCCGACGTCGAGCAAGCCCGTGCGCACCTACAACAGGGCATGGAGGCTAACCGCGTGTCACACCCATGACACATGTATCAGGGATGTGCGTGGAAGTCATTCCCCTCAGCCGCCGCTTGCGTTCACGCCAATCGGGCGGATAGGCGTGGAGGAAGTTCTTGAAGGCGCGGCCGTGGTTGGGGGCGAGCAGGTGAACCAGCTCGTAGACGATAACAAACTCACCGAGGTCGCGCGGAAGGGTGAGCAATTCGCTGTTGAGTGTGAGGCGAACGGCATAGGGGCTGACGTTCGTGGATGGACACGCGCGCGCCGCCGCCCCATTTGGCCCCCCAAATCAACAAGTCAACGACAGGCGCCGAGCAGAACCGTGAGAGCCAAAGTCATGGGTGTAGGCTACCCTTTCTCGGGTAAGGAGGAGATCGCTGCCCGTCGTCGCCTGGTGGCGCGGTGGGCCAAGAGGGCCACGGCGCACCCTGCGAGGATTGCCAGGATCACCAGGGCGGCGAGCAGTGGCGCTCCGAGGGAGACAACGGCGTCATAGGCGAGAAACACACCGGTCTTGAGCCCCGCCACGACCAGCGGCTGTGGTGGAAGCGGAATCGAGGCGTGCGTGAAGGTGATCATCAGCACGTCGCCATCACTCTCATAGTAATCCCCACCGCCGTTGCGTGCGAAGACGACGGGAGCCGTGTAGGCGACTGTGATCTCCTGTGAGATCAGTCCCGTGCCGCGGAGCGCCGCTCCGACCGCGTTGCGCTCGAGGTCTACCGTGGGTGAGATGTGGTGCGTCGGGAGCTCGTTAGTCGCGCCCAATTCGATACCCGCATCGTACGATGCCTGAGCGATCCAGACAGGCTGGCCAGCGAATGATTCGTCTGTGCGCCACAGGCGAATGTGATCCCGGTATTGGACATCGTTGGTGGGCTTCTCCAACGCGAGATCCTGCGCACGCCCGAAGACGTAGAGGTTGCTCACTGGCGCGGTGGGATACGCCTGGTGCGCGATGCTCGCCGCGACGATTTTCGCCGTGGTCTGGACGGTGATAGGATCAGGGATGAGCCAGCCCGCATGCTCGAACGCGCCGGTAATCTGCTCCTGACTGCCGACGAAGATCACGTTGATGGGGTCGCCCGCGACACCTGAGCGCGTTTGGGTCGTGCGCGGAAACGACGTGAACGCCATCGGATAGGGGTAGAAGCGAACAGCGGCGCCGCAGATCAGGAAGATCAGGCAAAGCGCGAGCGCGAGGAGCGGCAGCCAGTGTGGCGCGCGACGCCTCGTGTCGCTCGTTGTTGCCATGTTATGTGCCCTCTCAACCTCCGTCGACATGTGACCGGGGCGCATCTGGCAGCCCTGCGCTCACTCGACAGCACGTGCAGCATGTATACCACACGCGCCGCCTTTGCTACGCAGATCGCTTGCCGATCTGTAAGCGCGCCCGCCATCAACGCAAGAACACCTGCTATGGGTGGCTGGGCTGGCGTACAAAGTCCTGTGCGCTTTGATGTCATCTTCAGGTGACGAGAGGATACTGGAGGATATTGGATCGGGGGCGCTCTATCACGCCCTCTATCAGCCCGGAGCGCGCGGATGAACGTCGCCACCTGCACGCGCCAGCAGATGGTTAATTGTTGGGCGCCCCCGGCCAGAATCGAACTGGCATCACACGCTTAGAAGGCGCGTGCTCTGTCCATTGAGCTACGGGGACGTATGCGTGAATTAGAAGACCGATGCTTTATCCATTAAGCTATAGGGCCAGAGTGTCGGTTGTGCGGGCAACGGCAGTTTGGGCGCCTCCATTGTAGGCATGTCGCCAGGCTCGCCGCAACCATCCCGCGCGTTCAGCCCACATGATCAGCGCGCCGCGTGGGGCGTGATGGCCGGGCCGAGCGGCGTGAACATCAGGAGGAAGAGCAGCCCGCCTGCCACAGCCAGCGTGAGATAGATCGCGCGGGTCAGTCGGTAATAGCCCTCGAAGTGCGCCTCGGCATCGCGGGCGGGCTGGCGCAGGCGCTCGCGCTCCGCCAGGGTCAACTCGGACATGGCCGCCAGCGTGTCGTCCAGCCCTTTGCGCTCGAGCTGATAGCGCGCCAGGCGCGCCCGCAGCAGATACAGCATGATAAAGACGACGTATGCCGTGTAGAGCGCCGCCGCGATCTTCACCAGCGTCAGCGATGCGCTCGGCTCGATCAGCCAGGCGATCAGCACGCCGACGATCAGCCCAACTGTGCGAAAGAGGTTATCGGTGACGTCGCTGGTCAGGCTGGCCACCGCTGTGCGCGTGGCCTCGGCGAATCCGCTGACCGTCTGCTGCGCCGTGGCGCGGAGCTGAAAATAGCGCTCGGTGGCGCCGCGCAGATAGATGGCCAGATTGGCGCGGGCGGCGTCGAGCGCTGGCCCCGCCGCAGCGCCCAACTGCGTCAGCGCCAGCGTCGCACCGGCGGGGAGCGTCTCCGCCAGCGCCTGCCGCGCGATGGCCAGCGTATCGGGCGAGGCGCCGCGATAGGCCCACTCGGCTAGCGCGATGATAGCCTGCGCGCTGGCCGCCGCTAGCTCATCCCCAGGCGCGGCATACGCGAGCAGCGTCACCGCCGGGCGCGCCCCCGCGAACCGCGCGAGCAGCCCTGTCTGCTCGGATCGCTCGACATGGCTCGCCACCGCGCAGATGGCCACCTGCGCCCGCAGCGCCTGGAGCCGCGCCGCGATGCGCTGCAGCCCGCCATCCAGCACCGCCCCACGCGGCGCGACCCGCAAATGGTCGGGCGTCAGCGCCAGCGACACGCCACTCCAGGCGCTCTCCGACTCGCGCAGGCGTCGCTCGGTAGCCGCGCGCTCGACGAAGCGCCGCCAGGCCGCCCGCGACATCGACAACCACTCGACACTTGCCGCGCTATCGGCGGGAGCGCTGGCCGCGCCGATCATCTCCAGCGCCGGGCCAGCCAGATAGCCCTCCGCATCGCAGAGCAGGACGCACAGCCGCGCCTCCGCGCCACCCAGCCCTCGCCGTTCCCACTCCGGCGCCGCGCGCAGGGATAGCAGGCGCTCGCAGGCCGCCGCGCTGTAGAACACCAGCGCGACTTCGGGGGCCAGCGCCCCGGCGCCCAGCGCCGCCCGTCGCAGATCGAGCGCCTGCTGCGCCAACCGCTGCGCCCGCGTCTTGCCGATGCGCAGCCGCACGCCGACACTGACCGAGTCGCCCTGCGTCGCGGCGACCTCGCGCGCCGCCTGCTGGAAGCTCGCCAGCGCGGCAGCGGGCTCATCAGCGGGATCATCCCCTGCACGCAGGTCGGCGCTGACTGGCTCGAAGGTCGAGTCCAACCCCTCCAGTGTCAGCGCCAGCTCCAGGTCACCGCCCAGCGCCACGAACCAGCCGCGCGCCTCCGCCAGATCGAGCGCCGCCACCTGCTCCACCGTGAGCGCGATGAAGCGTTCGACCCGATCAAACGCCTCGCTGGTCGCCAGCTCATCCGCCGTCAGCCCCAGCGCGGGGCCTACCGCCTGCGCGGCCTCGCCCAGCGCGCGCACCCGCTCGAACAACGCGAACGGCGCGGATTCCGCGTCCACCGGGCGCGGGTGGCGTTGTCCTGCCGTCGCGCCGGATGGCCAGACGCTCGCCACATCTGCCAGCGTATCGGCGGCGCTGACATCGCCAGCATGCCCCGATTCACCCGCCTGCTGGACGCCGGGTCGCTCGTCAGGCTGTTTGTCTGGGCGCTTGTGGGCGTCAGCTCCGCTCATCCGGTCACCTCGCGCAGCGCCAGCGAATCCAGTGTCAGCCGCAGCTTGCCCTCCTCCGTGCGCTCCTCGGCCACTCGTACCAGCTCCTCGAAGCGCGCCGCGCTCATCGTCAGGCGCATGCCACCATCCAGCTCCAGCGTGACCTTCTCCAGATAACTCTTCGCGGCGGCGCGATCGACGGGAAAGAAGGGATGGGCGCCCTGCAGATCAGGATCATCCAGCACAGAGCCGATGAGGCGTCGCGTCAGCTCTTCCCGCAGGTCGGGGCGCTGCGGCAGCGCGGCGGCGGCGAAGGGGCGCAGACGCACGATCTCACCCGCCAGCGCCTGGCGTCGCGCGGCGAAGAAGGCGAGCAGCTCGCGCGGCTGAAAGGCAGCGCCGTAGCTCGCGAGCCAGCTATTCGTCTCGCTGAGGAAGAGGCGTGTCTGGCGTCGCGCCGAGGCGGTCAGGCTGGCGGCCAGGAAATCGCGATAGAAGAACGCCGCCACGCCATCCGAGCGAGGGCCAGCCTGCGTATCCAGCAGGCGCACGCGGAAGCTGCCGCCCGCCACAGCGGCGC
>DATAED010000269.1:0-4094 GCA_036258195.1 Ktedonobacterales bacterium | reverse complement strand
ACGGTTCGAAGCCGGCATTGCAGACCTGCGGGCGACGGGCTATACCGTCACGCGCGGCGAAACCGTCGCTGGCTCGGCGTCGATGGCCGCGCCCATCCGTGTAGGAGCGCGCAACGAAGTGATGGCCGCGCTCAGCATCGCCGGCCCAGCGTCGCGCTTTGGCGAGACGCAAGTCGAGCGCTATGCCCCGTTGCTGCTGGAGGCAGTGGGGCGCATCGCGCGCGATCTCAGCGCACTCTACGGCGAAGCGGGCGGCGCTGGCGCCAGGCCCCGCGCGGGATCGTCTCGTCGCAAGTAGGCGCAGGGGCGTGGTCGAGGCCACGCCTGTCGCGCGCTGTCGTGTAAGGAGCGTGCGGGAGCAGGGAGCGCGCCGTGTGGCGCAGCTATGCTACCCGTTCCGGCCCATCGAGCGGTTCTCAGGGCTGCTCGCCCTTGAACTCATTGGTTGTTTGTTCCTCGTATTGGCGTTCTCGGTTGGCCTCTCGTCGGTCACGCGCTCCCCAACGGCGCGGTGGCGAGCGGCGATGACCGTTGAGCGCGGCGCTCATGCCCGTCCTTCGTTCAGCCCTGAGAGGGAAATCATGTCACAGCATCGCGCACGCCCCGCAGTCACCCTGTTTCGGTCGCCAGGCCGCGCCGCGTCGCCGCTCTGGCGCAACTCGCTCCTCTCACTCTTCAGCATCGGATTGCTGGCGCTCACGCTGGCGGCGTGCGGCGGCACGGGTGGGAGCAATAGCGGCGGCGTCAAAACGGGCGGCACACTGAACGTCGGCCTGGACTCCGACGCCGTCACGCTGGATCCGCTGAAATCCACTGCTCTGGTTGATCGGCAGGTCATGCTCAACATGTATGACACGCTGGTGCGGGTGGATACGCAGAACAAGATACAGCCTGATCTGGCGACCTTGTGGAGCTATCCATCGCCGACGCAGCTCGTCTTCACCCTGCGCTCCGATGTCAAATTCGAGGATGGCACGCCGTTCAACGCCGATGCGGTGGTCACAAACATCAACCGCATCCTGAACAATCAGACCTCGCCGCGCCACAGCGAGATTTCGTCGGTCGCGTCCGTGCAGGCGGTGGACGCCACGCACGTCCAGTTCAATCTCTCCAAGCCGTTTGCTCCGCTGCTCGCCGCGCTGACCGACCGCGCCGGCATGATGCTCTCGCCCAAGGCGCTCGCCTCGGGG
This sequence comes from Ktedonobacterales bacterium, assembly GCA_036258195.1. GTDB lineage: Bacteria > Chloroflexota > Ktedonobacteria > Ktedonobacterales > JADMIN01 > JAKAIY01. The sequence continues at coordinate 2,904 of DATAED010000269.1, read as the reverse complement.
CAAGACATCGCCAGCGACCCGAAGAACGTCGGCAGCGGCCCCTTCGAGTTCGCTGAGTGGGTCAAAGGCGACCATCTGACGCTCCAGCGCAACCCCCACTACTGGGGCAAGTCGGCCAGCGGCGCCGCGCTGCCGTATCTCGATAAGCTCGTCTATCATCCCATCACGAATGAGAGCGTGGAGTACACCAACCTGGAGACCAACACCATCCAGGTAGCGGATGTCGTCGCGCCGACCGATGTCGCTGCGGCCAAGGCCAACCCCGCGCTGACCTACAAGCAACTCGCGGGGCTGAGCTTCTTCGGCATCGAGCTGAACACTCAGGCGGCGCCTTTCAACAATGTGGATGCGCGGCGCGCGGTCTCGTGGGGCGTCAATCGCCAGGAGATCGTCACCAGCAATCTGCATGGCGTCGGTGTGGTGGCGCAGGGGCCCATCTCGCCGTCGAGCTGGGCCTACAGCAGCAGCATCGCGCCGTATAGCTACGACACCACCAAGGCCAAGGCGGCGCTGCAAACGGGAGGCGTCTCCTCACTCACCTTCACGCTGCTGATCGCCAGCGGCTCACCGGCGACCGCTCAACAGGCGCAGTTCCTCCAGCAGGAGCTGCAGGGCGCGGGCATCACGATGAACATCAAGCAGGAGACGTTCGCCTCGCTGCTCGCTGATTCGGCGGCCCACAACTTCCAGGCGGCGCTGCTGGGCTGGAGCGGTCGTCCCGACCCGGACGGCAACATGTACTCGTGGTTCCACACGGGCGGTGGCTTCAACGACATGCAGTACTCCAACCCGCAGGTCGATGCGCTACTCGACGCCGCGCGCACCAACTCCGATCAGAACGCGCGCGCCAAAGACTATCAGCAGGCCGAGACGCTGATGCTGCAGGACGCGCCATACGTCTTCCTGTATCATGGTGTCTCGATCCAGGCGACATCGAAGAACGTGCAGGGCTACACCGTGCTGCCAACTGGCATCATGGAGTTCGCCACGGTCTCGTTGTCCTGATGTCTGGCAGCGCCACACGCAGCCTCCACCGCGCTGAGCGCGGGCTGCGTGTGGCGCCGTAGTCTTGTCGCTCGCCGACTGTGCCTGCTGCGCTGGCTGCGCCGGAGATGGAGCGAGAGGAGGAACGATTCCGATGGTGACCTATATCGCGCGGCGCATCCTGCTGATGATTCCGGTGGCGCTGCTGGTCAGCTTCGTGACGTTCATGCTCATCCACCTCGTCCCCGGCGATCCGGCGCGGGTGCTGCTCGGCGAGAGCGCGACCCCGCAGACGGTGGCCGCGCTCGACCACCAGCTCGGCCTTGACAAGCCGCTGTGGACACAGTATGCGCTGTGGCTGGGGCAGGCGCTGCACGGCAACCTGGGGCAGTCGATCCAGTTGCAGCAGCCCGTGACCACCGCCATCATTCAGCGGCTGCCCGTCACGGCGGAGCTGGGCGTCCTCGCGCTGATCGTCTCGGTGGCGCTGGCGATTCCGCTGGGCGTGGCGGCCGCCGCGCGCCGCAACACGTCGTTTGACTGGCTCGTCAACATCCTGAGCCTGATCGGGACTGCCATCCCGAACTTCGTGCTGGGGCTGCTGCTGATCCTGTTTCTGGCGGTGGTGTTGCGACCCTTCCCGCCGGGCGGCTATGTGCCATTCACGCAGGATCCGCTGGGCAACCTGCGCGACATCATCCTGCCCGTGGTGACGCTGGCGGCGGGCGCGGTCGCCGGGAACATGCGGCAGATACGCGCCAGCATGATCGAGGTGCTCAACCAGGACTACATCCGCACAGCCCGCGCCAAGGGGCTGAGCCAGCGTCGGGTCTACTACCTCCACGCGCTGCGCAATGCGCTGCTGCCGCTGCTCACCATCGTCGGCTTGCAGGCGGGCGCGATACTCAGCGGCGCGGTGGTCATCGAGACGATCTTTCTGTGGCCCGGTGTGGGGCAACTGGCCATCCAGAGCATTCTGGCGAAGGATTATCCCGTGGTGCAGGGCGTCGTGCTGCTCTCGGCGCTCTCGTACATGCTGATCAATCTGCTGGTCGACATCAGCTATGGCGTGCTCGATCCGCGCATCAGCCTGAAGTCCTCCCAGTAGAGGCGCCGTCGTTCAGGACGAGGAGGAGCGAGCGCTATGAGGCCGCAGTCGTCAGACAGCCCAGCGGGAAAGATCGCGCTGCCAGCGGAGCCAGCGGCTCTGCCACGCGCCAGCGCGGGCCTGCGCGCGCTGCTGAGGCGCCTGACGCTGCTGCTGGACGCGATCCGCGAGGATCCACGGCTGATATGCGGCGTCATTCTGGCCGTGCTGATCGTGGCCGCCATCTTCGCGCCGCTCATCGCGCCCTATCCGCCGCTGCGGTACCACCCCGCCATCGCCGCGCAGCCGCCCAGCGCGGCGCACTGGCTCGGCACAGACGCGCTGGGACGCGACCAGCTCAGCCGCGTCATCTATGGCGCGCGCATCTCGCTCTCGGTGGGCGCGGGAGCCATCCTGCTGGGCGGGCTGACTGGCTGCGCCCTCGGCATCATAGCGGGCTACCGGCGTGGGTGGGTCGATCAGGGCATCACGATCCTGGTGGATGCGCTGCTGGCGTTCCCGTCGCTGATTCTGGCGCTGGCGATAGCGGCGGCGCTCGGCTCTGGCGTCACCAATGTCGTGATCGCGCTGGCCATCGTGCGCATCCCCATCTACGTGCGGCTGGCGCGCGGGCAGACGCTGCAACTGCGCTCGCTCGACTATGTCACGGCGGCGCGCGCGGTCGGCACGCCGGCATGGCGCATCCTGCTGCGCCACATCTTCCCCAACATCTTCAGCCCGCTGCTGGTGCAGGCGACCCTCTCGATCTCCTTCGCCATTCTGGATGAATCGGTTCTCAGCTTCCTGGGGCTGGGCGCGCAGCCGCCGACGCC
>DATAED010000268.1:0-1562 GCA_036258195.1 Ktedonobacterales bacterium | reverse complement strand
ACTTCCGCTTCAGCCCGCTGGAGGATGGCGCGCTTGTGTTCTCGCGGCGGCCCTCACCTCAGCCCTCTCCCAGAGTGAGAGGGAGCCGAAGGTTCGTCACTGCCAGGCGCCCGCTCCCAGGCGGCGCCAAATAGCTCCCCTCCCCCGCTTTGCGGGGGAGGGGCTGGGGGTGGGGGCCAGCCCACGCCGCACAGGTCAGCAATTGGACAGCATCGAGGAGTCGGAGCAATGAAGTTGACGCCGGGGAACGTGGCGGTGGTGACGGGCGCTGGCAGCGGCATCGGGCGGGCGCTGGCGCTGCATCTGGCGGGGCGGGGCTGCGATCTGGCGCTGGCGGATGTCAAATCCGATGGCCTCTCTGAGACGGTGGCGCAGATCGTGGCCGCTGGCAAGGCGCGCATCCGCGTGACCACGCATGTCGTGGATGTCTCGGACTGGAGCGCGGTCGAGCGGTTCGCGGGCGAGGTTGAGGGGCGGCACGGCGGGGCGCAACTGCTCGTCAACAATGCGGGCGTCGCGCTGGGCGGTACCTTCACTGAGGTCACGCTGGAGGATTTCGCCTGGCTGATGGGCATCAACTTCTGGGGCGAGGTGTATGGCTGCAAGGCATTCCTGCCCATGTTGCTGCGCCAGCCCGCCGCGCATATTGTCAATCTCTCCAGCGTCTTTGGGCTGGCGGCGCCGCCAGGGCAGGCCGCCTATGCCAGCAGCAAATTCGCGGTGCGCGGCTTTACCGAGGCGCTGCGTGGCGAGCTGCGCGCCACGCCAATTCGCGTGAGCAGTGTGCATCCCGGCGGCGTGAAGACCAATATCGCCCGCAACGCCCGCGTCCGCAACGTCGATCCAGAGGTCGCCCGCGCCGCTCTGGAGGATTTCGAGCGCGCCAACCTGCGTATGCCGCCTGCACAGGCCGCCGCCATCATCGTGCGCGGCGTGGAGCGCGACCAGCCGCGCATCCTGGTCGGCAGCGACGCGCGCCTGCTGGATGCGCTGGCGCGGCTCGTCCCAGATAAGATGAGCGACATCCTTTCGCGGGGCGAGCGCTGATATGGATGCGACCCCCGCTCCGTCGCATTATCCACATGGCCTGCCGGCCAAGCGCATGGCCACCGCCGCGCTGCTGCTGAGCGAGGATGGACGGCTGCTGATCGTGAAGCCGTGGTATCGCGACTACTGGCTGCTGCCCGGCGGCGTGGTGGAGGCCGATGAGTCGCCGCGCCAGGGCTGCGCGCGCGAGACGCTGGAGGAGCTGGGACTGGAGGCGGCGCCGCTGCGCCTGCTCTGCGTGGACTACACTCCCGCGATGTCCAATTCGACTGAATCGCTGCAATTCGTCTTCTGGTCGGGCTACCTCAGCGCCGCGCAGCTCGCCGCGATTCACCTGCAAGCCGAGGAGCTGACGGAGTGGCGGCTCGTGACGCCAGCGGAGGCCGCCGCGCTGCTCAATCCACGCCTGGCGCGTCGGCTGCCCGCCTGCCTGGCGGCGCTGGCCAGCGATGCGGGTGCGGTCTATCTGGAGGATGGCGAGGAAGTGGTGAGCTAGCGCTAGCCCTCACCTCATC
>DATAED010000267.1:0-7046 GCA_036258195.1 Ktedonobacterales bacterium | reverse complement strand
CCCTCCGAGGGAGGGGGAATTCTGGCCAGGCGTGCCGCACGTGGCGGCCCTCCGGCTCCCTCTCCCTCTGGGAGAGGGCTGGGGTGAGGGTTAGCGCAGGGTCACGCCTCCGCCAGCCGCGCGCGGACCGCTGCGAGTACGGCGGCCTCGCCATCCGTCAGGCGTAGCTGGCCACCGGTGAAGGCGTCGAGATGATGGGCCAGCAGATCGCAGAGCGCCAGCAGCGCCGCACGCACACTGGCAGCATCCCAGTGAGCCACGGCGCCCGCCAGCAGCGCCTGCGTCTCGGCGCTGGCCGTCTGTTGAAACGCCTGCATGCTGCGCTCGGCGTCGGGCGTGGCCAGCGTCATCAGATAGGCGCGCGCCTCCTCCAGCGAAGCCAGCGCCGACCATAGCCGCCCATGCGCCAACGCCTTCGAGACATACAGCGTGGCGCGCACGCAGAGCGCCAGCAGCGCCTCGGGCGTTGCATCGTCCCGCTCTGCATTCGCCCGCCCCGCCGCGCGAATTTGCTCCTCAGTTAGCCGTCCCCAGAGCAGCCGCATACTGGCGACGATATTGGGGCTGGTCGCCGCCAGCGGATGATAGCGGATCGAGAATTCGGCCAGCGAGGCCAGTACGACATCGCCGTCATCGCCACGGCGCGGCGCGATCAGCGCGGGTCGCTCGCCAATCGCCGCGCACAGGCGCATGATCTCCGCCACTGGTTCGATCTGCGCGTCATCGGCGATGACGACATCGAGGTCGAGATCAGAGTAGGCGCGCCAGTTCCCGCGCCCCACGGAGCCGAACACGACGAAGGCCAGCGCCCATGGCTGTCGCGCATGGTACTCCGTCATAGCGCGCAGTAGCCGCTGATGCTCTGGCGAACCAGGCCAGCTTGTCGGCAATTGTGGAGAGTCCATTGCACGTCTCCTCTCAAATATTCATGCGGCGCTTGGCTGGCGGTTGAAACCGCGCCTGGGAGGCCCTTGCAGGGTCGCGAAGCCCGGCTCCGCCTGCCGCCTGCGCGGACTGAGATGTGAACCGCACCCGGCCGCTGGAGCCACTGCGCATGCTGTCAATTCTACTACTGCCGCTTGCCTTTGCGACCCTTGCCGTCGCGCAGTGGGCGTGGTGGTCGCCGCTCCGCTGGATAGGAGGTTGTGGGCAGCGCTGCGAGCGCCTCGCCCGCATGCTGAGCGGCTCGCTCGGCGCGGGCAGGCATGCTGGCCGCCTCCGTCATCGGCAGGCGCCCCACCAGCGCGGCCAGCAGCAGCGCAGGCCAGCCGAGCGGCCCCGGACGCTGGCGGATCGTCAGCCGCAGGCGCGCTGCGGCTCCGGGCGCGTCTGGCTCCGGCTCCAGCGCGCACGCCCATTGGAGGTTGCCGCGCCACGCGGGATAGGCCGTCTCCCAGGTAAACGCATGCGGCGGTTGATACTCCGCCAGGCGCATGGGAATGCTGCGACCGCGCTGGCGCGTCATGATGAAGCGCCATGTCGCCCCCGCGCGCAGCGGTCGCGTGGGTGGCTCCGGCAGCGCCACATTGGCAAACCACTCGTCTGCGTGGCGCGGATCAGCCAGCCAGGCAAACGCCGCCTCTACCGGGCAGGCGATGCTGACCTCAGCGCTCCCCTCGCGCAACATGGCAAGCTCCTTCACGCAGGGCCAGATCTCTCCCGCTGCCCCTCCAGCCGCCAGTGGAGCGCGCTCGATGGATACGCAGCGGTGGGCTAGCGCCACAATACCTGTCATGGGTTCTCTCTCCCTCGGAGGGGAGGGGGTCAGGGGGAAAGGTTCCGCCTGCCCTACACTATACCCGCGCAGGCAGGCAAAAGCCGCCGCGCGCCTGCCGCCGGAGCGCCATTGCTCCCGCGACACGCGACACGGCGGCTCATGCGTCCCGCCTCGTAGCCTCCGCGCAGCCAGGCTACCCTCTGGCGGCGCCAATACGCCCTCTCACGGGAACAGGCGTGCGGCCCAGCCTGCGGGAGCGCTGTGATTTGCCGATCAACAACACTGCGCACGACACGAGGAAGATGAGCAGCGAGATCGTCGTGCTGGCGCCAAAGAGCGGGAACGGCTCACGCAGCGTCAGCCCCGTCAGATTGAACAGGATGTTCGAGAACGAGAGCGCCAGCGAGAAGATCCACAGCGTCAGCGCGCCAATGAACAGCACCAGCCCCAGGAAGCGGAAGATGTTATCCGCCACGCGCAGCTCGAAGACGACCATCATCAGCGCCAGTGTCACCGCGATGGCCGCCGCTACCACCAGCGCCACTGCCGCTCCCAGATTCTGGTATTGCAACAGCTCGTGGAGCTGTTTGGCCGCCAGCGCGCACGTCTTCGTGTCGGGGAAGTGACCGTGCGTGGCGTCGCAGGTGCGCTGATCGCTCTGCAGGTGCAGGTAGAAGGAGATGTTCTGCGCCACCTGCCCCAGCGCGATCATGCCAACCAGGATCAGCAGCGGCCAGACCACATTGCGCAGCGCCAACAGCAGGTTATCTATCGCGATGCGGATGCGCCGGTTGAGCGCGCCACGCAGCGCGTCGATGATCGTGCCCGTCACCGAGACGGTCGCTGACTGGCGGCCCTTCTCGGTTGGCTCGGTTGGCTGTACCACCTGCGTGCTGACGGCGCGGTTCTGCGCATCCGTGGCGATGGCAGTTCCCGGCGCGGTTGGCGCAGTCGTCCCGGTTGGCGTCTCGCTCGCGGCGTTGAAGGCGTTGGCGGTGGCCGTCAGCGCCAGGGTGATGAAGCCCAGCGGCAGGTAGATCAGCGCCTGGATCAGGTCGATCTTGCTCAGCGTCGGCGCATCGGTCAGACCGCCACCAGGGGGAACGCAGTGCAGCGGCAGCGACACCGTGCACGTGTTGATGAGGTTGACGCCCACCTGCAACGCTTCGGCGACCGGGTTGATGACCTCCGCGCGGAAGATCAGCGAGAGCAGCGCGGCCAGCACGCCACCGGCGATCAGGTCGCCCGCGATCAGCTCGGGCAGCGTGGGCAGGTCAGCCGCCTCGCCAAACTCCAGCGTGCCGAAGCCCAGATCGATGCGCCGCGTCGTCGGCTCGCCGCGCTGGCTGCGAATCCAGCGGCGGATGGTGTCGAGCCAGAAGACGATCAGCACACCAAAGTTGATGATGGTGTAGGTCCACGGACTCGTCCCAATCTGCGGGATGGCGATGCGGATATTGAGCAGATTGGTCAGGATGTAGCGCAGCAGGCCAGGGTCGAGCGCCGAGAAGCCGACGAAGATCATGCAGATGATTGTCACGACCAGCACTTCGGTGAGCTGGCGGCGCAGCCGCGGATGCCGCAGCACGGCGACCTCCAGCGTGAAGACCAGCGCGCTGAACCACAGGTACAGCGGCCAGGCCTTGTGGAAGGCGTTCGCCAGCGGCGAATGAGCGTCGCCATAGCCGAGGTAACCCATCAGCCCGAAGGCCAGCACGCCGGTGATCGCCAGCGTCAGCAGCAGCCCATGCGGGAAGCGCACCAGGATACGCCGCTTGGTGGGATCATACACATCCGTGATGGCGTGCTTGTCATAGCCCGGATTGCGAAAGACTCCAGACATCATGGGCGCTACTCCTGTGGGCTTGTGGGCTGGCTGGCCTGCCCATCAGTTGAACGCGCTGCTGCTGGCTGCTCGGCGGCCTGCGCCGGGGTCTGCATGGGGGCGGCGTTGACCCGCGCGCCTACCGTGGCGGGCTGGCGCTGCGGCGTCGACCGCAGCCCACCGCGCAACAGCACATAGCCGCCGAAGATGACCAGCGCGATGAACGAGGCCGCCGTTGCCCAGCTCGGCGGATCGAACGGCCTGACGACCTGCTCGTTGAACTGTTCGAGCAAGACGTTGAAGCCCCACAGCGCCAGTGAGAAGATCCAGAAGGTCAGCAGCACGATGAAGCCGATCAGGCCAAGGAATCGCAGCGAGTTGTCCGCCACATGCCAGTTGTAGAGCACCAGCGCGGCGGAGAATACCATCGACAGCGCACTCGCCAGCCCCCAGATCGCCGCCGGGATGATGAAGCTCACCACCGCAGTCAGGTCTTTGTGGGGCGCATGCAGGTATTTCTGGATGCCCACCGACAGTTCGTAGATGCCGTAGGTGGCGACGAAGAGCAGAATCGGCCAGACGATATTGCGCAGTGAGCGCACCAGCCCGCCGACCAGCTCCCGCAGCCTTCGGTTGATCGCCGCCCGCAGCGCATCCAGCACCGTCTCGGCGACACCTGTGGTGACGGGAGCCAGCACCGGCGCGCCCTCGGCATTCACCTCGGCGACGGCCTTTGCCACGCCAATCGGCACGGGCGCGCCGCCAATCGAGCCGAAGCCGCCCAGCATCGCCGCCAGACCCAGCACCAGCAGGCCCACCGCGACATACGCCAGCGCCTGCGTCTGGTCAAGGAAGTTCAGCGTGACCCACTGCACCCCCTGCGACAGACAGGCGGACGGCGGGAACGAGACCGCCAGATTGCAGTCAGTCAGCGGCGGTTTCGTGATGACGATGTGGTTCATCACCGCTGGCATGAACACAAACGACAGGATAGCGGTGAGCACTGAGCCTGCCAGCAGGTCGCCGGAGATCAGCTCGGCCATGCTGGGCAGGTCTTCGGGATCCGCCTTGTCGTCGATGCGCTCGCCTGTGCTGAGGTCGATCTCTGGGTGCAGGCGCAGCCCGGCGGCGCGCCGAATCCAGCGGTGGATGGTATCTACCCAGAAGATGAGAATGATGGCAAAGTTGACCACCACATAGGTCAGTTGTTCATCCGCCAGCAGCGGGAGGTAGTGCTGCAGGAATTCGCGAACCTTGGTGAGGATGCCACCTGGGAAGCCAATCGCGTAGACCACGATGACCCAGAGTATCGCGATGACGAGAATAGCGATGAGCTGGCCACGCAGCGCGCGGCTGCGAAAGATCGAGACCAGCAGCGTGATCATCAGCGCGCTGAACCACAGGTAAAGCTCCCACGGCTTGTCGAAAATTGGCGGATCGTGCGGGTAGCCCAGGAAGCCCGCCATCGCGAAGGCGATCACGCCTGAGATGCCCAGCCCCAGCACGAGCCAGAGCGGATAGCGCACCAGGAACGTGCCACGTTGGGTATCGTAGAGGTCGGTAATCGCGTGCGAACCTTCGAGCACGCTGGATCTGCCCATTGGTTACTCCTCCGCTGAGCCGACGCATGCAGGCGTCGGCGCCTCACCAGACGCCGACCCAACGCGCGCTGGCGCCGGGGCGAGACTGAGGCGCAGCCTTTGTCGCAGGCATGGCCCCCCTACTATACATGCCAGCGGCGCAGAATGAAAGTGCCAGATTGCATCATCATTGCATCATCTGGCACGCCGATGGCGTCCTTGCGCAGGTGAATTGCGCTTGTTCGTTTCGCTGCCGCGCTAGCCGGGATATTGGTCGCTGGGCGGCGTGTAGTCGGGCGTCTGCCCTGGCTGCGCGGGGAACTGCACGCCGGGGTAGTTTGGCTGGTTTGGCTGGGCATATTGCCCCGGCTGCGGCGGATACGCGGGCTGCGGCGAGTAGACCTGCTGCCCGTAGCCCTGCTGCCCGTAGCCAGGTTGTGGAGGATAGCCAGGCTGCCCGTAACCCGGTTGCGGCGGGTACCCTGGCTGCCCGTAGCCGGGCTGCGGCGGGTACCCTGGCTGGGGCGGATAGCCAGGCTGCCCATACCCCTGTGGCGGGTAGCCGGGCTGTGGCGGGTAGCCATACATCCCCATCTGCTGCGCCTGGGTCTGGCGCGCCTGATACGCGCTCATCACCCGCATGCGGTTGACGCTCCAGACGATGCGCGCGGCGCCGATCAGCAGCAGCACGACGCCATAGAACAGACTCCCCGAATCCCCTGAACTGGCGCCATAGATCAGCGTACCCAGCCCGGCGAGGACGAAGATGATGCCCAGAATCAGATACAGGATATTGCCTGTCTTGCCCAGGAAACCCATGCGTGGCCCTCCTTTACCCGCACGCCGCATCCTGTTGACCATTGCGGCCAGGCGCCGGGCGGCAGGTAACAGGACGCATTGTACGGGCGCGTCGTCTGGCGGTCAAGCAGCGCCGAGAAGCAGCGGATGAGGCAGGCGGTGTCGCGAGGTGGCCGTATGAGATGAGGATGTGTGAAAAGGGAGTGCGGGAGGATGATCAGGAGTGCAGGGGGACGAGAAGCGTTGCATGCAGCGGCTACACGCCGACGCCAGGCGCTCAACCCAGAGTCAGCGTGTAGGAGTATTCCTCGAAGAGGGCGGTGAAGCCCTCCGCCGCATACAGCGCGCGGGCCGATGTGTTCTCCGCACGCACGGTCAGCAGCGCGCAATCGGCGCCGTAGTCGGCCAGCGCCAGCAGCCCGGCGCGCACCAGCGCCCGCGCCAGCCCCGCCCGACGGCTGCCCGGCGCCACGCCGAGCATCTCGATCCAGCCAGCGCGTCGCCCCAGTCGCGCGCGCTCATCGGGGCGCAGCGCCAGGTGGCAGAAGCCAACCAGTACGCCCTCCGCCGACTCCGCGACCAGATCGAGCTCTGGCGTGTAGGCCGAGTCGGCCATCAGCGCGCGTCGACGACCCTCGCTGAGCGGCAGACGGCTGGCCCGTGGAAAGAGCTCCCTCGCCAGCGCCAGATAGTCGCACAGCTCGGCAGGCGCCAGCGGACGGATGCGGTAGCCCGCGGGCGTCTCGCTCAGCGCCAGCGCGTCATCCGCGCCGGAGAGCGAGCGCGACAGTCGCAGCGAGCCGCCCGGCTGCGCGATGAAGCCCAGCCGCGTCAGCGCCGCCATCCGCCGCGTCTCGATGCTGCGCGCCTCTGTGCGCAGCGCTCCGACGCCCAGCTCGCGTGCGCGCTGTGTGGCCCACGCGACGATCAGGTCGTCCAGGCCATCACTCTGCGCCGATGGACGCGCGAACCAGATCAGATGGCCGCCCGACCGCACCAGCGCGAAGGCGACCAGCGCGCCGCTGACCTTCACCCACAGGCGGGCGTCCCGCGCGTGATCCAGCTCAGGGTCGGCCAGCAGGGCGCGCAGTTGACCCGCGCCGGGCCAGTCGAATCCTGGCTCAGC
>DATAED010000266.1:0-7277 GCA_036258195.1 Ktedonobacterales bacterium | reverse complement strand
CCTGAAGGAGCGCGAGGAGTGCAACTTCGGCATGGCGCACCCTGAGGGGTATCGCAAGGCGCTGCGGCTCTTCCGCTATGCCGAGCGCTTCGGTTTCCCTGTGGTGACGCTGATCGATACGACCGGCGCCTATCCTGGGTTGGGCGACGAAGAGCGCGGCATCTCACAGGCCATCGCAGAGAATCTGCTGGTGATGGCGGGTCTGCGCACCCCAATCATCTGCATTGTTATCGGCGAGGGCGGCAGCGGCGGCGCGCTGGGCATCGGCGTGGGCGACCGTGTGCTGATGCTGGAGAACGCGGTCTACACCGTGGCGGCTCCAGAGGCGGCGGCTTCGATCATCTGGCGCGACAATGCGTTCGCACCCGACGCTGCGCAGGCGATGAAGATCACCGCGCCAGAGTTGCTCAAGCTGGGCGTGATCGATAGCATCATCCCGGAGCCGCTGGGTGGCGCACATCGCGACTTTCAGGCGGTGGCCGACAACGTCAAGGAAGCGATCCTGAGCGAGTTGAAGCCGTTGATGTGCATGTCTCCCGAGGAGATGCTGGAGCATCGCTACCAGCGCTTCCGCGTGATCGGTCTGCAGGGCATCACCGAGGCGGTCGGCGCGAAGAAGTAGCAGCGCCTCTTGCCGTTCTCAGTCGTCATCGGCTGACGCATCGCGCGCGCGTCGGCTGGCGTCGTGCGGGATACGGCGGGCAAGCGGGGTCATGAGGGCCAGCGCGGCCACCAGCAGTGCCAGCCCCAGCACGCCCCAGAGGCGGCCATCCAGCAGGGCCAGGAAGAGCGCGCCACCGACGGCGACAAAGCCGGTGGCTAGCAAGGCGGCGCTCTGGCGGATGGGGCCACTGTAGATCGAGAGCCGCAGCCAGCGCAGCGCGGGTGGTGGAACCAGTCTGAACCCGACAAGGCCGCCCTGAACCAGTAGCAGCGCGCCCGCGACGAGCATCAGCGCCAGCCCCCACGCCGCCTCGCCGCCCGTGAGCGATTCGGCGGCGAAGCCTGCCACAGCGCAGACGATCAGGAACGCGGCGGACGCCCACGAGAGGCGATTCGCCAGGGCTGCGGGGCGCTCGACCACCGGCGCGCCGCCCTGATGGGTCAGCGGTCGCTGCGGGTCGCTGGAGCGCGTGACGCGGCTGGCTGGCACGACGAGCGTGAGCGCCGCCCCGCCGATGGCTGCGATGAACGCCAGCAGTGGCAGCACATGCGCCAGCCAGCCACCGCCTACCCCGACTGCCAGCCACAGCAGCGGCAGCGTCAGCAGCACGCATGCCAGCCCCAGGCAGCCGACCAGTGTCTCGCGAGTGATGCGAGCAGGCGGCGCCAGCTCCTCCTGATCGTGTATCGGTGGCCCATCCTGGCTCATGATGTCGCGCCCGTCTCCTTCTGGTGATGGGTCCCGCAGCGCGGCGGCCCGCTCGCATATGATACACCGCCTGAGCGCGCGGGCGGAGGGTCTCAGGCGCCGGGAGTGTATCTGGGATCGCTGCGCTGCCGCTCGCGATTCTCCTCATTCTTGGCGACGTAAGCGCGATAGAGCTCATCGGCGGTGAATCCCTGATCGAGCGCCAACTGCACCAGGAAGTGCAGGATGTCGGCGGTCTCCATCAGGCGGTCGGCGCGGTTGGCCTCCAGTGCTTTGGGGTTCTTCCAGGGCTTCCAGTTCAGTTCGTTGTCCAGCTCGCAGCATTCATGGACAATGGCACGCGTCCAGGTCGTGCATTTCTCCAGCGGCGGCCAGCTATAGAAGCCATCGGGGCGGGCGCGCTGGTAATACGCGCTGAGTTCGCCCTGGCGGCGAAAGATGTCAGCGAGTTGGTCGAGCGGCGTTGGGTCGGTCATCGGATGTGTACTCCTCTTCGGGTGTGGGCGACGAGTGGTGCGCGCTCCATCAGTATATCGGAGTAGTTCGAAGCGCCACAGGTAGTGTATTGTACGAACAGACGATAGCGGCAAGAACGCAGACTGCTTCTCGCCGCGCGCTGTAACCCGTTCGCGTAGACCTGTGCAGATGCATGACGCGCATGGCTGTCATACGCGGTTGCGCTGGCGCTGGTCGCCACGGCAGGGGCGCTTCGAGAGCGCTCGCCTGCGGGAGAGAACGGGAGACAGACGCATGATGCTCCGGAGGGAGCCAGTGCAGCAGGATACCCCGGCTCAGACGGACACCGCGGCTGCGGGCCCGGGACTTCGGGCGCTCTACGAAGCGACACTGCCGAGCATCTACCGCTATATTTATAGCAAGGTAGGCAATCGCGAAGAAGCAGAAGACCTGACATCGCAGGTCTTTCTGAAGGCGCTACGCGGCCTGGACGAGGCGCGTGATCCGAACGCGGCGCAGGCCTGGCTCTTTCAGGTGGCCCGCACGACTATCGCCGACTACTGGCGGGGTTTCTATCGCTTGCGCTCCAGCTCGCTGGATGACCTGCTGGCGACGGGTTGGGATAGCTCGGCGCCCACCAGCGAGGCTCCCGTGGATCAGAGCGCCGCAGCGCGCGCGGAGCAAGTGCTCAGCCAGCTTCCAGAGCGCTATCGCGAGGTGCTGACCTACCGATTCCTGCTCAACTTCTCGCTCAAAGAGACGGCGGCGCGCATGAACCTGAGCGAGGCAAATGTCAAGGTGTTGCAGTTCCGGGCGTTGAAGAAAGCCAGTCTGGTCGTCGAGCAACCTGTGGAGCAGTCGGAGTGGCATGAGAAGCCATGAGCAGCGTTGAGCGGAGATACGCGGCGACGGGCGTCCAGGTGGCGCGCTGGAGCCGATGGATGCGGAGTATGTGGCGCAGATGACATCCGATGATGGGCGACCACCGCATGACAACGCATTCTCAGAAGGCGATGAGACGGTGAGCGAGCTAGAGAGCGCTGAGCAGTACGTGCGCACGCACGAACTGATCGAGAGCATGCGCGCCGAGCGACGGCCCGTGCGCGACGGTGGCACAGACGACGATGCGCGTCTGAGCGCAACCGCCGCGATGCTCCATGCCGCCAATCCGGAGAGTGGCGCTGTCGATCCGCTGTTCGCCGCGCGGCTCTTCGCCCGGCTGGAGACTGCGCAGGCTGCCCTGGCGAACGAGGCCGCGCAGGCTGAGGCGCCTGCCAGATCGGCGACCGAGGCTGCGGCAGTCCCTTCCGCGCCACAGACCGATCATCCCGCTCCGATCAAGCGGGCCGGACTGACTCGCCGCCGGGCACTGCTCGGCGGGCTGGGCGCTGCGGCAGCCGCCCTTTCGGGCGCCGCCGTCACCGCCGCGCTGGAGCAGTCTGGCAAACAGCCGACAAACGTGGCGCCCACCGGCACACTGGTGTTGCCGGGGACGGGAACGTGGGTGGCGATTGCGGCGCTCGACTCCATGCCCATCGGAGCGATCAAGCGCTTCGAAGCGGGCGCGGTGATTGGCTATGTGCAGCACACAGCCAGCGGCTTCCTGGCGCTCTCAGGTGTTTGCACACACATGGCCTGCCTGCTCCAGTGGAACGGCGCCGACCAGACGTTCGACTGCCCCTGCCACGGCGGGCGCTTCCTCTCGTCCGGCAAAGCGGCGCCGGGTGGGCGCTATACCTATCCACCGCTGCCAGCCATCCAGACGAAGGTGGAACTGGATCAGGTATGGGTTTATGTCACGGGCGGCGCTGCGAGCGATGAGTTCCCGCAGCCGCAGGCGACCACCGGGCGCCCTGGCTATGGCGCGTCTATCATCGGGCCAGACACGACGCGCGATAAGTGAGCGCCCATGAAGCCGAGGATGCCGCATGAGCGCTTCCACTCCCACCGATAACCTTGCCGCCGCATCGTCTGCTCCGCGCAGAGTGCGGCGGCTGTCTCGGCGCGCGCTGGCGATCGTTGTCGCGGTGGCGGTGCTGGGGGTGTTGGGGGTGGGCTGGCTGGCCGATTCGGTCGGCGGGGCTACTCCGCCGCCAGGGCAGCGCGCGCTGACCCAACAGGTGGGTCTGACGACAGTGAGCGTGACGCTGCCCACGAAAGCTCAGCGAGCCAACGCGAACGCCGCTGTGCTGCTGCGCGTGACCGATGTGTCGGGGCGGGCGGTGGTAGGAGCGCGGGCGCAGTGCGCGCTGAGCATGCCAGCCATGGCGATGACGCTGCCAATCGCTCAAGCCGAGGCGACGGCGACTCCTGGCGTCTACCGCTGCCCGGCGCAGGACCTCAGCCCCGGCGAATGGGCGCTGGCGTTGACGCTCGTGACGCCCGACGGCAAGACGGGTCGCACGACGTTTCAGTTTGTCGTCGCGTGACCCGTCTTGGGGTGGGAGCGAACCTTGCCCCTAGATGCCAAGCTCCCAGCGGGCGTCTTCGGTCATGCGCTCGGGCGTCCACATCGGGTCGAAGGTCAGATCGACCTCGCAGGTCTCCACGCCCGGCGCCTCTTTGATGCGCCCCTGCACTTCGGCCATCACCTCTGGGGCGACCGGGCAGCCAATGGCAGTGAGCGTCATCGTCACGTTGACCGTGTCGCCCTCGATGCGCAATCCATAGATCAGGCCGAGGTCGACGACGTTGACGGGAATCTCTGGATCGTAGCACTGTCGCAGCGCTTCGAGCACCGCCTCGCCATCAATGGGCGAGTCGCCAACGCGCTCGATCTGCTCGGCTGACTGAATACTCTGCACTGTCTGTTCCATTGCGGGTTTCGCCTTCTGTTGCACGTCAGCACGCCGCCTGCGCCAATGGCGGCGACGTGGAAGAGTTCTACGCTGTCACTTACACTATATCTGTCAGGTGGGGCGCCGGTCAAAGAGGCAGGAGCGCGCCGAGAAGCGCAGTGAGAGGGCAAGCGGCGATGACGATGTGTCGGGGTGTGCGCGGCGCGACGACCGCTGTCGCCAATGAGCGCGAGGCGATTCTGGAGGCTACCAAAGAACTGCTGACTCGGCTGGTAGAGCGCAATCAGGTATCACCAGACGACATCGCGGCGATCTTTTTCACCGTCGGCGATGACCTGGACGCTGAGTATCCGGCGCTGGCGGCGCGGCTGCTGGGCTGGAATGAGACTGCGCTGATGTGCGCTCGCGAGATCCCCGTCCCAACCACCGTCGCGCCGCGCTGCATCCGCGTGCTGATGCTGATCAATACGGAGAAGTCAGCCAGCCAGATTGCGCACGTTTATCTGCGAGAGGCGGTCGCGCTGCGCCCTTCACGCGCGGATATTTCGGTCGAATCGGCCACCTCTGACGCCAATGGCGCCGTCGATTTTGACGCTACAAAGCCCCATGACGCCTGAGGCCGGGCCAGTGGCCAATCCGGCTGTGTTCTTGCGCCAACTGCGGTCAGACGTGTACTATGACCTCTACCTCCGTCGCGGCGGCAGGTCTGCGTGCGCGCGCCGCCCGGCGCAGCGTGGTGGACGGGCGTGAGGCGAGCGGGCGCAGTCAGGTAGCGACGAGGAATGGTTGTGAGCAACACACATGTCTGGCGCGCGGCGTTGAGTCGCTTGCAGCGCGAAGTCACCGGCGCCCAGCTCAATACCTGGCTGCGGGGCGCGCAACTGGTGAGCGTGAGCGGCGGCGCGGCGACAGTGCAGGTGCGCTCCACCTTTGAGCGCGAGATGATCGAGTCGCGCTACCATGATCTGATCGAGCGAGCGCTCTCCGAAGTGATCGGCGCGCCAGTGCGGCTCACCATCGCCACGGCGGCGGGCGGCGCGACGCGCGGGACGGCTCGCGGGCGCGCGGAGGCTGCCTCGGCGCAGTATGCGCGGCCGCTCTTCCTGCTGGATGACGAGGCTGAGCCATCGGAGAGCGCGCCTGCTGCGGCGTCCCAGATGGCAGCGCCTCCGACGCGGGTGGCTCCTGAGCCGGCGCGACCGGCGATGCATCGCATCCCTGATTCGCCGACGGTCAACGCCAGCGCTGGCGGCGTCCCGGGCAGCGCGAAGTCGTATGGCGCGTGGCGCGAGAGACGCGGCGACGTGACCAGCAGCGTCGACAAATCGCCCTATGGAGAGAGCGTTGTGTCGCCGCATGCCAACGCTACGCCGCTGGATGTTCCGCTGAGGCGGCAGCCCGATACAGCCGATGGAAGGCGCGGGCTGCATCCGGGTAGAGACTCCGCGAGGCGGAATGTGGCAGGCGAGATGACGAGCATGAATGACGACACAGCAGGGCGCTTCGGTGAATCGCCCGACGATGAGCCGAGCGAGCGCGAGAGCCAGCGCCCGCTCTCCTTTGGTCAGCAGCGCAGCGCATCTGAAGGTGGCGTGGCGCCGCTCACCCCGCCACGCCTGAACCAGCGCTACACCTTCTCCACGTTCATCGTTGGCAGTGGGAATCAGCTTGCGCACGCCGCCTCGCAGGCGGTGGCCGACGCGCCAGGGTACGCTTACAATCCGCTGTTCCTCTACGGCGGTGTGGGACTGGGCAAGACGCACCTGCTGCACGCCATCGGCCACACCGCGCTGGATCGGCAGCTCACTGTGCTGTATGTGTCGTCAGAGACCTTCACCAACGAGATCGTCAACGCCATTCTCTATCGCAAGACCGAGGAATTCCGCGCGAAATATCGCTCGGTAGATGTGCTTCTGGTGGATGACATCCAGTTCATCGCAGGCAAGGACTCGACCGAGGAAGAGTTCTTCCACACCTTCAACAGCCTCTACGAGACGAATCGGCAGATCGTTATCTGTAGCGACCGCCATCCAAAAGCCATCGTCAGCCTGGAAGAGCGGCTGCGCTCGCGGTTCGAGTGGGGGCTGATCGCCGATATCCAGCCGCCTGATCTGGAGACGCGCATCGCCATTTTGCGCGCCAAGGCCGAAGTGATGGGCGCCTACACGCCTGACGACGTGATTCTCTACGTCGCCAACCGCGTGCAGAGCAACATCCGCGAGCTGGAGGGCAGTCTCAACCGCGTGCTGGCCTTCGCCAAGCTGCAAGGGCTGCCGAT
Source organism: Ktedonobacterales bacterium (assembly GCA_036258195.1). GTDB lineage: Bacteria > Chloroflexota > Ktedonobacteria > Ktedonobacterales > JADMIN01 > JAKAIY01. The sequence continues at coordinate 373 of DATAED010000266.1, read as the reverse complement.
GACCATCGACACGGCCAAAGCGGCGATGGCCAACCTTTCAACCGATATGCGCCAGCGACGGGTGAGCATCGAAGATGTGCTGAACGCGGTGGCTGAACACTACCGCATCCAGGTGGACGACCTGAAGGGCAAGGCGCGCGACAAGCACGTCGTGATACCGCGCCACGTGGCAATGTATCTGATGCGCCAGGAGACCGAGGCGTCGCTGCTGGAGATTGGGCAGGCGCTGGGTGGGCGCGATCACAGCACGGTGCTGCACGGCTGCGACAAGATCACGCGCCAGGTAGAGGAGAACACGGCGCTGCGCAAAGATGTGGCGATCATTCGTCAGCAATTGCTGGGGTAGCCGAGCGCATGAGCAATCTAGCCTCTC
>DATAED010000265.1:0-7308 GCA_036258195.1 Ktedonobacterales bacterium | reverse complement strand
GCCTGCCTGCTTGAGCGCCGCGTTGAGCTGGTCGCTGAGCGCCTGCGCCTGCGCCGCGCTCACGTTCTGATCGTTGACAGTCACGCCGTTTTGATCCACCGACACGGGGATGCCTGCGATGGCCGCACCCGTGACGTTTGTGGTGATCGTCCCGCTGCCCTTGACCAGCGAGCTGGGCGCGACCGCTTGCAGCCGTGACTGCATACTGGAGATCGTGAACAGGCCCTGAAACAGCTCGATATTCTGCAGGTTGGTTTGCACCACAATGGTGACGCCATCATCGGACGCGCGCGTCTCGGCCTGGCTTGACATGTCGGCGCTGGCGTAGGGGAGCGAGGGGTCGGTCGTGGCCTGCTTACCCTGCGCAAGCGACAGCAGATTCGGATTCGAGACTTCCGCCGCGCGCAGCGATGTCGTTAGCGCCTGCTCGACAACATCAGGCAGCGCGACTCCCTGGATGCCCACCGCAGGCGATGCTGGCGGCGCGGAGGCGTCTAGACCGCCGTGCATCGAGCCAGATTGTCCAGGCAGGCACACGATGAAGCAGGATTTCGGTGTCGCGGTCGGCGATGGTGAAGCGCCGGGCGTGGCGCCGGGTGTGGACCCGCCTGACACCGTCGGCATGGGCGCGGGGCTGGGCAGCGCCGGTGGGGTCGCCAGCGGTGGAACGGTGGGAACACCAGGAACACCAGGCACACCGGGAACGCTCGGAGGCGATGCGCTGGGGAGCGCGGGAGCGAACTGATAGTGTGTCATGGCGGCTTGCGCCTGGGCGTACCCCTCGGAGGCCTTTGCGGATTGCGCGCCTGCGCTGGCCTGCGAGGCGAAGCCATCGTTGAAGCCGGTCAGCTGGCTGGAAGCCGAGCCGTTGCCTGGGAATCGCGCCTCCATGCCATCTGGCACGTTGACTGAGACGCCCTGGGTGTTTGGGACGGCGCTGACGGCTGTACCCGGAAAGAAGTAGGACGCCTTTGCCTCGGCCCCAGGGGTATTATTCATCGAGACGAAAACAAAGGGCGCAGCCTGGTCGGCGGCAGGCACGTTCTGGAATGAGTCATTGACGACCTGCGGCTTGATGCCCCACCCTGACGCCGTCGCTCCATAGGAGCTGAGCGAGTTTGCGTCGGCGCTGGCCGTCGCCATTGGCAGGATCAAACCCGTCACGAGGGAGAGCGAGAATGAGAGCAGACTGACAAGCATCCACCGTCGGCGGCGGTGGCGCACAAACCGATTGAAGAGCCTCGCCCGCAGACGAGTGTGCGAGGCCGAGACCCCGCTGCGGCTGGCTCCTCTGCCGTCGCCGCCGACCCTGGATCTGGTCAATTCGCGCCTCCTTTCTGATCCCCGGCTTCTGCGCTCGCTGTGGTGGGGTAGGCAGCTCCGGTGGTGGACGTATTGCTGGTTTCGACCGTAGAGAGGTAGCGTTGTAGCGCCTCGTTGGTCATCTGGTGGAGCGTGCGACCAGCGGCCGCCAGGCGCAGACGCCGCACCATCGCAGGCTCGACGCGCACGCGCAGCATTTCGGTCTCTGCGGGCCGCGTGCGCTGGTAGTTGGGACGCTGAGCGCCGCTGCCGAGGTAGGAGCTTTCGACGAATCCCTCGCGCTCGGCCAGCGAGTCAGCCGGGCCGACATAGGTCAGTTCACCTTTTTCCAGCACATAAGCTTGCGACGCCACGGCGAGCGCCTGCCCGACAAATTGCTCCACCAGCAGGATCGAGGTTCCCTCGGCGAGGATGTGAGGCAGCAGCGCGAAGAGCTGCTTCACCACCACGGGAGCCAGCCCAAACGATAGCTCGTCAATCATCAGCAGGCGTGGTCGCGTGACCAGTGCGCGGGCGACCGCCAGCATTTGTTGCTGGCCGCCTGAGAGAGTTCCCGCGAGCTGGCCCATGCGCTCGCGCAGCACAGGGAAGAGCTGGAGCGCGTTATCGAGGCGGGCGCCATACTGGGCCATCGGGACGCCCGAGCCATAGGCGGCCATGCGAAAATTCTCGCTGACCGAAAGGTGAGGGAACATTCCGCGTCCCTCAGGCAGGTGAGCGATGCCCATCCGCGCGATGCGTTCGGCGCCCAGGCGATCAATGCGCTTGCCGTCGAAGTAGATCTGGCCTGCGCGTGGACGATGCAGACCGGAGATCGCCCGCAGCGTAGTCGTTTTGCCAGCGCCATTGGCGCCGAGCAGTGCGACCAGCTCTCCTGCGCCAACTGTGAGCGAGAGGTTGCGCACCGCCGCGATCTGCCCATAGGTGACGGTCACACCGCGCAGCTCCAGCAGGGTTGGCCGCAGCGAAGGCGCGCGAACGAACTGTGGCGCGAGATACGCCTGCGGTGGTAATTCGGGCGCGGGCATCGTTTGCGCGGGCGGCGGCGTCGAAAGCTGGACATCGAGCAACCACGCATCGGAAGGCGCCGCCGTCGGATCGTCCGCAGTGAATGCGGGCGCGTCTGGAATGGTTGCCGCGAGGTCATAGTCATCGTCGAATGCGTCGTCGTACACATCGTCGTCATCAGGCGCATAGTCATTGCGGTCGTCGCGTTGGAACCACGACTTCATCGGAGGCCTCCCTGTGCGTCTCGCCCACGGCTCGCGAGAGGAGCGGCGTTCGCGTCAGCGTCATCACCACCGAGATAAGCCGCGACGACCGCTGGATCGCTGACTACCATGGCGGGGTCGCCCTGGGCAAGCAGCCTGCCAAAGTTGAGCACATACAGGTAATCAGCAACGCTCAGGACCAGTTGCATGTCGTGCTCGACCAGCAACATCGTCAGCTTGAAGATGTCTCTCACTCGCAGCAGCAGTTCCGCGAATCTGGCGGTCTCTTCGGCGTCCAGCCCGGAAGCAGGCTCGTCGAGCAAGAGCAGTTGTGGCTCGGCGCACAGCGCGCGCGCCAGCTCGATGAGGCGGCGCTTGCCCAGCGGCAATTCGCTGGGGTAGCGGTCGAGGGTGTCCGCGATGCCCAGCACGGCGGCGACACCGCGAGCGCGGTCGCGCGCCGCGCGGCGCGCCTGCCCGGCGCCTGGCAGAGGTATCAGGTCGGCGAACACGCCCCCAAAGCGCGGCAGCCATCCCGGCAGAGTCAGGTTGTCGAGTACGGTGAGCGAGGAGAAGGCCTGCGGCGTCTGAAACGTGCGGCCGATGCCATGCCGGGCGCGGTCGTTGGGGGCCAGCGCATTGATAGACTGGTTGCGGTAGATGATGTCGCCAGCGGCTGGTTGCTGAATGCCGGAGAGTACGTTGAAGAGCGTGGTCTTGCCCGCGCCGTTTGGCCCGATCAGCGCAACGAATTCACCTTCGAGCATCTCCATCGAGATGGCGTCGAGCGCGGTCACGCCGCCAAAGCGCACAGTCACGTTGCGCACATCGCAGAGTGGCATGCTAGACTCCCTCTTCGTCTTGTGGCGCCGACGCTGGCGCTGTCTGCCTGCGAAACAGCCGCCGCTGCGCGTCGTCGAGGATTCCGCCGATTCCCTGCGGCGCGAAGAGCATCTGGAGGATCAGCCCGCCGCCCAGGATCAGCGAGGTCAGCGGCGCCAGCGTCGGGAACTGGAGCAGGAACTGTGGGAGGATGATGTAGAACAGGGCGCCCGCGAGCGCGCCCGGAAGCGACCGTACACCCGCGATGACGGCGATGGCGAGCAGTTGGATCGACGCGACAAAGTTGAATGGCTCAGGGCTGACGACACCAATGGCGAGCGCATAGAGCACACCCGCGACCGCCGCGATGGCGGCGGCGAGGCCGAAGCCCAGCAGTTTCATCGCTACGACCGAGACGCCAGAGGTTGACGCGGCGATCTCGGCGTCGCGCATGGCGTACCAACTCTTGCCGGTGCGGCCCTCGCGCAGCCGCACTACTGCGAGCATGACGAGCAGCAGCGCGATGAAGATCACGCGGAACAGCGCATCAGGATGGTCCAGCGAGGCGCCAAACACCGACGGGCGGCTGATGACCCAGTGGTTGCCGTTGTTGTTGAGCCAGTCCAGCCCCTGAAAGAGGAAGTTATCGGCGAGCAGTGCCAGCGAGAGCGTGACGATGGCGAGGGTCAAGCCGCGCAGGCGCAGGGCGGGAAGCCCGGCGAGCACGCCAGAGCAGAACACGACGACAATCGCGATCGGCGCAGCGATCCAGTACGAGAGGTGATAGTGGCCCATCAGCGCCGCGCACAGGAAGGCTCCCAGTCCCATGAAGGACGCCTGGCAGAGCGAGACTTGCCCAACAAAGCCGGTTAACAAGACCAGTGAGACGAGCGCGATGGCGTAGACAAGCGCCAGGGTCAACACCGTTAGCTGATAGGCGCCCAGCGCGCCGGGCAGCAGTAGCGCCAGCAACAGCGGCGCCCGCAGCAGCCATTTGAGCGTTTGGGAGCCGACATGGGCGGTTTCGGCCGCGCTGCCGCGACCGAGGCGGCGGGTCAGGTCGGCGCCCACGGGTGCGCGAGCGGGACGAGTCGCGCTGTGCATTACAGACCCTCCCCGCCGACGGCTGAGATTGCCAGCACCCGCACCTCTTTGCGCAGCAGCAGCACAGCCAGGATGACGACAAAGGTCAGCACATCCTTGGCGCCGGAGAGCTGAGCCGGGATCACCAGGATGAGCAACGACTGCGCCATGCCAAGGAAGATGCCTCCGAGAAATGTCAGAGGAAGGCTGGTGAGTCCTCCGATCAGCGCCGCGCCGAATGCGGTGATCACTACGACAGTGAGCTGGGTCGTGTTGAGTGTGGTGAGCGGAGCCAGCAGCAGCCCGGCAATCGCCGCTGTGACCGAGCCGAGCACCCACGATGACGCCGCGACGCTATTCACACGGATGCCAAGCAAGCGCGCGGCGGTAGGATTATCTGAGGTGGCGCGCATCGCCACACCCAGCGCAGTGAAGCGGAGGAAGAGCGCGAGCAGCGCTGCCAGCGCGGCGGCGATAACGACGTTGGCGATCTGGTTGTACCCCAACGTGAGCTGTGCGATCTGGATGCCGTTCTGCGGGAATATCTGGAGGGGGATGTGGTACGACGTGTCTCGCCAGATGAGGCTGGCGACGGATTGAAGGACCAGCAGCCAGCCAAGAGTCACGATGACCCGCGTCAGCACCGGGCGGTCGCGCAGTGGTCGCAGCGTGAATCGCTCCATGAACCAGCCAAAGACGGCGGCGAAAGCGAGCGCGAGGAAGACGGCGACAGGGGCGGGCCAACCACGCACGACACCAAATTCATATGCGATGAACGTGCTAAACATGCCGATCGCGCCATGCGCGAAGTTCAGCACCCCGGTTGTCTTGTAGATCAAGACGATGCCCAGCGCGGCGAGCGAATAGATTGCGCCAAATGCGATCCCTACCAGAGCCAGTTCCAGAACAAGCGTTGGGTTGACCATGGCGCCTCCCCTCGGGTCATTGTCGTGTCTGACAACCTCCTCCGCCCCATCACATCCCCGTGCTGAGCGCTTGCCTAGCATATTCGATGCCAGCCAGCCGACGAACGACCACTAATGCGTGTCCGCCGCCACCAGGTGAGGCGCAGTTCACGACTCGACCAGCGCGCAGCGGGCAGGCTGAATTGCAATAGGATAACTGGAAGCGCGTGCGCTCGTCAAGCAACTGGCTAACAATAATCGCGGCGTTGTCGTGGGAGACTGGCGCTATTTGTCTGTGATGGTAACGGCGACATCGGGTAGCGCCGCGCGCAGCCGCGACGCGAAGAGTCGGGCGCGGGCGAGGAGGAATGGGTGATAATCAGCCCTCTGGAAGGTCGTGCGCTGGGCGAAGTCGAGCGGGATGAGCTGCGAGGCCAGGATGTCCTCGAACTCCGGATCGGCGCGGTAGCGGTCGAAGTAGACGGCAGGGCTGGCGTCGCCGATGGCGAAGTTGGTCTGCTGGCTCATCCAGCAGAGATTCATCACGCTGTCGCGGTGGGCGGTCTGCGAGCTGGCGCGCAGGTTGGCGAGGAAGGCGCGCGGGCAGATGTGGTGCAAGGTGGCGTCACTGCCAGCAGCGGTAAAGCCAGGGCTATCGGTGACCACATGGCCATCGGCGAAGTCGCGCGGACCCAGCAATGAAAGGAAGGCCAGCGTGGCGTTGCGGAACGAGCTGTCGTGCGGATAGTGGCGCGTCAGGCTGCGGATCGTCAGCGTCAGCCCTTTGAAAGTCGGCTGGCGACCGGCGCGCAGCGGCTCGAAGGTAGTGTTGATGGCGGCGTAGACATCTGCGTCGGAGTCGATGCTGGCGTAGTCGAACGACGAGCGCCAGAACCACTGCCGCATCTGGCGGTCGTCAGGCTTCGGCTCCAGATAGAGGTAGGCGCACAGCGGTAGGGGCAGATACGCGGCGGGGAGACGATTGCGCCCGAAGACGCCCTGCGCCACCAGGAACTCGATGGTCGCGACGATGGCGCGCCGTATCTGCTCCCAGTGTGGCTGGATCACCTCTGGCGTGAGGTTCAGCAGGGCGCTCTTGTCGATGCCGTAGGGGTTGCGACCGCCACGGCCCGAGCGGATGTGCTCGACGCGCAAGCACACACCGATCATCTGGAGCAGCAACTGCTGGTCGATCTGCCGCCAGTGGCTGGCGCGTGCGCTGAGGCAGGCTCGTACATCATCGAACATGCCGCGCAGATTGAAGGCGTGCGCTCCGCTGCGGAACGTGCGCGCGACGACGATGTCGGTGGTCGAGAGCTTGCGACCCTTCTGGTTGATGCGCTCGTAGATCTCGCAGACATCACCCAGCGTCGCGCCCTGCGTGAAGATGAAGGGGATGCGATAGAGCTGGAGCAGGCGATAGAGTCGGTTCAGGCGCGCACGAACCTCTGGCGTGTAGCCGGGCAACATGGCATAGGCCGCCAATTGCTCGGCGACGAGCGCTTCTTCGTCGCCCACGCGGATGATCAGCTCCGGAGCCATATGCTTGCGGCCCAGCTCATGGCGTCGCCTGCCGACATCGTTGGCGAAGAGAAAGACGCCCTCTCTGCGGTCAGTTCCGACGGCGTCGCTGGCAGTTGGATCGAAATGCAGGTCGAAGTTGAATGGCTCGTCTCCCACGACTGCACTCCCGGCGATGTACGAGATGAAGAGCGAGGTGAGGCGCTGCTGGCCATCGAGGATGTAGCGACGCTCTGACTCGTCGTGCTGATCGAGCGCATCGGGTTCGAGCGTGAAGCCGCCGATACGGCGATGCGTTTCGAGCTGTTCGGTGGTGGTCCAGCAGATGACGCTGCCAATTGGGAAAGCATGGTACATGCTGTCCCACAGGGAGAGGACATCGTCGGGCTCCCAGACGAAATCACGCTGGAACGTGGGGATCAGGAAATGGTTGCGTCTCAGCT
>DATAED010000264.1:0-3252 GCA_036258195.1 Ktedonobacterales bacterium | reverse complement strand
TGCACCAGATGGAGCCACTCTGCGTGTGCGACATCACGAGCCAGTTCGACCAGAACCAACCCACGATCAGCCATCATCTGAAGCTCTTGCGTAGGGCGGGCTTGATCGCTTGTGAGAAGCGGGGAATCTGGGCATTCTACTGGGTCACTGATGAGGGGAGAAGGTGCTTGCAGGCGGTTGCGGCGCTCACATGAGATTGTCTGGCGCTGCTTTTTTTTGCGCTCATTCATTGAAGAAGTTCAATGTATTGCGTTTAACACAACACAACAAAACACAACACAACACGGCGCAGCACCGATAACCGCGATGTATGCAGACACTGCGCGGCATGTGGTTGCGCGATGCGCCCAACAGACGGGCGAGGAGAGCATGAGGAGAACATTATGATCGACACACGCGAGGAAAACATCAAGGTATTGCGGGCGGTACCAGCCATCATGCGTGCGCTCACGCAGGATCAGGATGACGCCACACTGCGCCAGCGCCCTGCTCCTGGTGAGTGGGCCGCTATCGAGGTCATCATGCACATGGCCGACACCGATGAGCGCGCATTAGAGCGCATCCGCCGCATGCGCGACGAGGATGAGCCGTACCTGCCCGCCTTCGATCCGGAGGCGCTTGCCGTCGAGCGCGCCTACATCTCCGCGCCCACCGAGCCCGCGTTACGCCGCTTGGAGGAGGTCATCACCACGCTTGTCACCGAGCTTAGCGCGCTGGATGATAATGGCTGGGCGCGGATGGGGCGGCAAGAAGCGCATGGCCCAGTCAGCATCGCCACGTATTTTTCGCATGTGGCTGCCGAGGACGTTGATCATCTCGCCCAGATCGCTCGCGTGGGCAGAACCTCGTGATTGCGTGGCGCTCCGAGCGCGAAGCGGCATCACAGGCAAGCCAGCTGCTAGCAATCTTTGAGTCGATAGCCGACGCTGTTATCGTCTACGACCGTGAGGGAAACGTCTTGCGAGCCAACGCCGCGGATGCCGAGATCCTGGGCTCGCGACAGCCTCCAGAGGCGCCTGTTCGCACTCTCGGTGAGCGGAACCAGATGTTTACGGTCGTCGACGAGGATGGTCATCCCATGTCATCTGATCAATGGCCATCGGCCCGCGTCCTCAAAGGCGAAGTATTGCGCGGGTCGAGCGCGGCGGACATTCTGCTGCGCACCGTTGACGGGCAGGATATTGTCCTGAATGCCAGCGGCGCGCCGGTGCGTGACGCCGAGGGCAACATTGTCGGTGGCGTACTGATTGGGCGGGATGTGACACAACGCCGTCGGCTGGAGCAGCAGACACATGAGGCGCTCACGGCGCTGATGACGATGGCGGAGGCGCTTACCTCGAACGACATGACCTCCTCAGATAACACCCTTGCCAGCGCGCGCCCTGCGGCGATGCGACTGGCCGAGTTAACACGAGCGGTCATGGGCTGCGAGCGTGTCGGCGTCCATGTGTATGACTTAGAAACACGACTTGCGTACACGCTCGCGGTCGCCGGGATAACGAAAGAACAAGAGCAACTAGCGGCGCATACCTATACCGCGCGTATGAATAATCCTCCCGAGACCGTGAAGCGCCTCCAGGCAGGAGATGTGGTGGCCATTGACCTGACCTGCCCGCCGTACGACCGCTGGCCCAATCCCCTTGGCTCGCGTTCGATCCTGCTGGCGCCGATATCCGTGGGTGGGCCGATTCTGGGCGATATTTCCGTGGACTATGGAGCCGTCGAGCATCGGCCCACTGCAGGCGAGATTGCCATGGCCCGAACAATAGCAAAGCTCGCAGCGCAAATTATCGAGCGTGGTCGGCTCGCGCACGAGCGCGAAGAGGCCCGTGCCAATGCGCTCGCGCTGGTGGAAACCACGCGGCGCATGGATGAGTTCCTCAGTATTGCGGCGCATGAGCTCAAGACCCCCGTCACGAACAGCATGCTCACCGTGACGCTGGCCAGCGTCATGCTCAAGCGATTCATCGCTGATTCAGTGGTATCCCAGACCGCTCAGGATGCGCTGATGGCAGACACGCTTCGGCCCCTACTGAAATTGTTGGAGCGCACGAGCAATCACATGGACCAGCTAAGTCGGCTCGTTGTTGATCTCCTGGACATCTCACGGATCCGTGACGGCAAGCTGGAGATGCGGGTGGGGGCCTGCAATCTTGCAGACCTCGTGCGCGATGTCGTCGAAGAGCAGCGCCAGTTGGCGCCGGGACGAGCCATTCGCCTGCGCCTGCCAGCGGCATCGCGGCGAGCGCCTAGCGTGCGCGCCGACACAGATCGCATCCGACAGGTCGTCGCCAACTACCTCTCCAACGCGCTCAAGTATTCGCGCGACGGCCGACAGGTGAACGTAGAGGTGCGGACGGATGATGAGTGGGCGCGCGTATCCGTACGCGACCATGGTCCGGGAGTGCCGCGTGCCGAGCAACGGCGCGTGTGGGAGTGCTGCTATCGGGTAGAGGGAACCCAGGTACTCAGCGGTACGAGCGTCGGCCTCGGTTTGGGCTTATATATCAGCCGCTCGATCATCGAGCAGCATTACGGCCGAGTTGGCCTGCGCAGCACTGAAGGTCAGGGCGCCGCCTTCTGGTTCGCGCTCCCGCTCGTCACCTCTTCGACATCGTGACGACCTCAGCTTGCTCTGCAGATCGCTGCTCGGCAAGGCGCCGCGTCCCTCTTGACAATGTGTATTTGGGCAAATTACCACACTGAATGAGATTCATTCAAAGACTCGGTGAGGGGCGGTAATGCCAGAAGCAACTCGTGACGAGATTCGCGACAAACGACGGGCGATCCTGCATGCCGCGCGTGAGCTGTTTGCCACGCAGGGCTATGACGATACCACTATCGCCGAGGTTGCGCGGGCAGCGGGCGTCGCCGTGGGAACCGTCTACCTGTACTTTGCGAACAAGCACGACATTCTGGTGGATGTCTGCCTGGAACTTAACGAGGCGATTGCCGCGGTAATCCAATCGCCCACGATTCTGGCCTTACCATTGCGGCAAGTGCCACGCGCGATTATCGAGGCGACCTTTCAGAGTTCCCGCGAGAATATGCGCTTCATGACCTACTATCAGGTCGAGGCGCAATCGCCCGACGAAACGCAACGTCTGCGCGCCGCAAAACAGCAGATCGCCGATGCTCTGCAAGCCTATTTTCAGTGGCTCATCGCCGAGGGACAGCTGCCCCCATTTGATTCCGCCGCGTATGCCGAGCTGCTCAACGACCTCGTCAGTTCCGCGCTGCAGCAGTGCTTCG
>DATAED010000263.1:0-7339 GCA_036258195.1 Ktedonobacterales bacterium | reverse complement strand
CATCGGCGCCCCAGGCGAAGATGACGCCCGGCGCGGTGGTATAGCCTGCGGTCTGATTGCCGCGTGTGATGTGCCAGACCGGATGCGCGGTCGTCGCGCCATCGAGCGAGTCGAAGTAGCCGGTGTCGCCGCGAATGATCTATGTGGCGCGCATGGGGCGACTTCCTGCGCTAGCGGGCGTCCTGTCGCTGGAGAAATGCCTCGACCTCAGCGCGCGTAGGAATGCTCTCTTGCGCGCCTGGCCATGTGACACAGATTGCTGCAGCCGCGGAGGCGAAGCGGAGCGCCTCCGCCACGTCCATCTGTGCCGCCGCAACGGCGTACGTGCCAATGAATGTATCGCCCGCGCCAGTCGTGTCTACGACGGTGACGGGGAAGATGCGCGTCTCGATCCGCCGCCCATCGGAGTTCAAGTAGAGCGAGCCGAGCGCGCCGAGCGTCACGATGACCTCGCGTACGCCACGCCCGATCAACTCGCGCGCCGCCTCCACGGCATCGGCGAGCGTGGTGACGGCGCGGCGCGTGAGAGTGGCCGCTTCGATCTCGTTGAGGATGAGCGTGTCGAGCAGCGGGTAGACTTCGCTGGGCGGCTCAGCGGCTGGCGCGGGGTTGTAGATGACATGCACGCCCGCTTGATGGGCCAGCGTCATCGCGGCGAATGTCGCCTCCCAGGGAATCTCATTCTGTGTCAGCAGCGTGGCCGCCTGTGTGATGCGCGCTCGCTCCGCCTCGATCTGGGTGGCTGTCACCTGGCCATTCGCGCCCGCCGAGAGAATGATGCAGTTCTGACCAGCAGCGTTGACCGTGATGAATGCCTGACCTGAGGTCGCCGACTTGCGCGCGAGCGCCGCGACATCCACACCGCGCGCGGCCAGCCCGGCGGCCAGCGGCTCAGCGAAGGCGTCATCGCCGACAGCGCCGATGAAGGCGACGCTCGCGCCAGCGGCGGCTGCCGCTACCGTCTGATTAGCTCCCTTGCCGCCATGATGAAACGAGGTGGCGCGCGCATGCACCGTCTCACCCGGCTGGGGAAACGCCTCCACCACACTCACGACATCCATATTGACGCTTCCTACCACGACGACTTTTGGCTCAGATACCATGAGGTTCTCACCTCCAATTGACTGACACAGGTGATACGAACTGATTGCGTTCGCTTTGCATCCGCTGATGACGCGCCACGCCACGCGGGGGCCATCTCACGATGAGGGGGAGAACGGCGTGCCGCTCTCCCCCGGGAGTGAAGCGCGTAGTGAGCGTGCTCAGACGCTGGAAGCTGAGTGAGGCGCCCGGCGACCTGACGCTAGAAGCCCTTGAACGACGTACCCTTGACGACGAGTTGTAGCGGCGAGTCTACCGTCGCCTGAACCGTCTCGCCCTTGGCGAGCTTCACCGCGCTCTGCACGCCAAGCACGCCTTCTTGCGTCGGCTGCTGGGCGATGTCAGCGTAGATCAGCCCCTGCTGGATGTCGTTCACCACTTCCTGCTCACCATCGATGCCGACAATCGCGACGCCGCTCTTTCCTGCCTGCTGGATGGCCTTCAGCGCGCCGAGCGCCATCTCGTCGTTCTGGGCGAAGAGACCTTTGACGTTCGGATGCGCTTGCAGCAGGTTCTGCGTCACGTTCAGCGCGGTGCTGCGATCGAAGTTGGCCGTCTGCCGCGCCACGACGGTAATGCCTGGCGCCGTGGCGATCTCGTCGCTGAAGCCCTTCTCGCGGTCAGCCTCTGCCGAGGTGCCGACAGTACCTTGCAGGTCGATGACCTCGCCCTGACCACCAAGCGCCTTGACGAGCTCGTCGGCGGCCATCTTGCCCGCCTGGACGCTGTTCGAGGCAATGAATGTCGCCACTGTGCCAGAACTGACGCTGCGGTCGAGCGTAATAACCGGAATCTTCGCCTGGTTGGCCAACTTGACCGCGCTCGACAGGCTCTGACTGTCAGTCGGGTTCAGGATGATTACATTGACCTTCTGCTGAATCAGGTCCTGCACCTGGTTGAGCTGGGTCGCCGGATCATTGTTACCGTTGTCAACGATGACTGTGACGCCCTCTTTGGCAGCCTCGCTCTTGACGCCGTTCTCCATCGCCACGAAGAACGGATTGTTCAACGTGGAGACGGCGAAACCGATGGTGTACTTGGAGGAGCCACTGCCGCTCGTGGTAGAGTTGCCTGACGTGGGCGACGCGCAGCTCGCCAGCGAGAGCGCGAGGAGCGCCACGAGCGCAGAGGTGACTTTGATGGATTTCATGCGACTTACCCTTTCGTGTCCGGGAACTCCATTGATTCCCGAACGCTCAACGATGAGACAGGGGCGTTCCCCCACTCCCTACGAGGCGCGTTTGCGGTCGAGCATGATCGCAAACAGGATGATGACGCCCTTGATAGCGTCCTGGTAGAATGAGTTGACGTTCAGTAGATTGAGGCCATTGCTGATGACTCCAAGGATGAGCGCGCCGATGATCGTGCCCCAGAGCGTGCCTTCGCCACCGAAGAGGCTCGTGCCGCCGAGCACGACTGCAGTGATGGCGTCTAGCTCGTAGCCGAAGCCGGCGGTCGGCTCGGCTGACCCGAGACGCGAGGTCAGCACCAGCCCGGCGAGGGCGGCCAGCGCGCCGCAGATGACGTAGACGGCCATCAGGTAGCGCTTCACCGGGATACCTGCGAGAAAGGCCGCGCGCTCGTTTCCGCCGATGGCGTAGATGCGTCTGCCGTGCGTGGTGCGCTGCAGCGCGAGCAGCCCCAGTGCGAAGATGACCGCTGTCACCAGCACGGGAATCGGGATGCCCACAAGGGCGCCAGCGCCGAAGCTCGAGAATGCTTCAGGCAGGTTGAAGATCGGCACGCCCCCCGTGTAGATTTCCGTCGCGCCACGGAAGAGGGTGAGCGTGCCCAGGGTCACGATGAACGGCGCCAGCCGACCATAGGCGACGAAGAGGCCGTTGAGCAGCCCGGCGAGCGCGCCGACCACCAGACCGATGACGCTGGCCAGGACGATGTTGACGTGGCCAATCAGGAGACCCGCCGTAATGGCGGAGCTGAACGCGAGAATCGAGCCGACGGAGAGATCGATGCCCGCCGTCAGAATCACGAACGTCATGCCAATGGCGAGCAGCGCGTTCACTGAGGTCTGCAACGCCACATTCAGCAGGTTGTGGACGGTCAGGAATGAGCGCGACGTGATCGAGAGCGCGACAAAGATGATCACGAAGCCCAGCGCTGGCCCGAGATGATATTTCTGCATCCAGCCCAGGTTGAACCGCGCGCTGGTGGTCTTCCTCTTGGTCTGGTCAATCCACTTCATCATGGCTACTTGCCTCCGGTGGCGAATCGCATGAACTCGACCTGAGTCATGTCGTGTCCGTCCAGTTCGCCGGCAATGGTGAAATCGCGCACGATGTAGACGCGATCAGACATGCCAAGCAGCTCAGGCAGATCGGAGGAGATCATCAAGATCGCCTTGCCCTGACGCTTCAAGTCGTTCATGAGGTTGTAGATTTCCTGCTTGGCGCCGACATCTACTCCGCGCGTGGGCTCATCGAGCACAAGCGCTTTGGGGTTGCGCTCCAGCCACTTGCCCAGCGCGACCTTCTGCTGGTTGCCGCCGCTCAGCCGCTCGACTGGCTGGTCGAGGGACTGCAGCTTGATGCGCAGGCTATCGCGCATCCGCTGGGCGAAGGCGCGCTCCTCATGCTGCGAGATCCACGAGAATCGCTGGCGCGTATCGAGCGTGGGCAGCGCCAGATTTTGCTGGGCAGAGAAGGGCAGGACCAGACCATCGTATTTGCGATCCTCCGTCAGGAATGCGACTCCGGCGGCCAGCGCGGCGCGTGGCGAGCGAAAATGTCTCGCTTCGCCGTCCAGCTCGAGCGTGCCAGCGATAATGGGGTCGAGTCCCGCAATGGCGCGGGCAATCTCTGTGCGGCCAGAGCCCATCATGCCGCCCAGGCCGACGATTTCCCCAGCGCGGACGGTGAGCGAGACATCATGCGTCTTCGCGGTCGAGACGCGGTCGAGCCGCAGCGCCACCTTGCCCGGGGCGCTGGCAATGCGTGGATAGAGGTTGGTGATCTGGCGGCCGACCATCTGCGTGACCAGCTCTGACTCGCTTGTCTCCGCGATGGATTGCGACGCCACCTCCTGCCCATCCCGCAGCACGACGACAGAATCGGCAAGTTCGAAGACCTCTGCGAGCCGGTGCGAAATGTAGATGATGCTTACACCCTGGTCGCGCAGCGAGCGCAATATCAGGAAGAGGCGCGAGGTTTCCTGCTCGGTCAGCGCGGCAGTCGGCTCATCCAAGATCAGGAAGCGGCTCTTACGCCGCAGCGCCTTGCCAATCTCGACTAGCTGCCGTTCGCCAACACCGAGATCGGCGACGAGATCGTCCGGGTTCCGCCGCAGCCCCACGGCTTCCAATGTGCTCATGACCGCTTCTCGCAGCGCATGGCGATCGATCAGGCCACCGCTGCGCGCATACGCGCCCTCGTTGCCGATGAGGAAGTTTTCCGCGATGCTCAGATTGAGAAAGACGTTCAGCTCCTGATAGATCATGGCGATGCCAGCGTTCGTCGCGTCGGAGACGGAGTGAAATTGCTGCGGCTGGCCGTCGATCAGGATGGAGCCGCTGTCGGGTCGGAGCGCGCCCGCGAAGATATTCATCAGCGTGGATTTGCCAGCGCCGTTCTCGCCGACCAGCGCGACGATCTTGCCGCCTGGCACGTCGAGACTGATGTCATGGAGGACCGTGACACCGCTAAACGTCTTGGTGATCCCTGTCGCTTTCAGTGTGCTCATAGGGCGCTCTCTCCACGCAGACCACTTAGAACACGACACCCGCACGCAAGATGACATTGGCGTAGGGCGTCCATTCACCGGTGCGGATGACCGCGACCGCATGCTGGCTTTCCACCTTCAGCTCCTCGTGGCTGATGCGCTCGATCGGCGCATCCGCCAGCGCATCCATCAGGGACGCGATACGCTGGTAATAGTCTGGGTTGCGTTCGAAGAGTTCGCTCGCAACGACGCATGACTCGATTGGCAGGTCGGCGAGCACAGCGGCCAGCACATCCAGGAAAGCGGGCAGCCCTGGCCGAACCGCCAGGTCAATGCGCCGCACGCCAGCCGGTATCGGCAGACCAGCGTCACCGATCACCAGTTGCTGGCCGTGTCCCAGATTGGCAATGATCTCTGAGAGCTCGCCGTGTAAGACGCCGCTCCGTTTCATCGTGCCTCCCTCCTTCCTCCCGTTGGCTCCGTGCCCGAAAGCCCAGCGCTGAAGAGACCGTTTCACTGCGCCAGATGGCAGGGCGCTTGCGCGCAGGTCGCCAGGGGTCTGCGCATCACTCTCGACTCCCGTGTATCTTCCAACTCCCGTTGATCTCCAGTCGTTTGCTGGTAACGTTTCCCGAACAGGCGCGCGTGCCTGCGATCGTGCGCACGGTGTGTCACGCGCTAGCCGCTGCGTCTGTCGCGACTGTCGCGACTGTCGCGACTGTCAGACGGTGTGTGCGTCAGGGCGCCTTGCGTGTTGAGTTGCGCGCCATCAGACGCGGCTCGAACTCAATCTGCTCGGCCGTGGCCGTGTGTGGCTCGCGCAGGCGTTTGAGCAAGATGGAGAGCGCGACCCGCCCCATCTCATAGCCAGGCTGGTCGATCGTCGACAGCGAGGGCGATGTGTAGTCCGTCGGCGCGATGTTGTCGTAGCCGATCACCGCTACGTCTTCAGGGATGCGCACACCCGCCTGGGCCGCGGCCTGCATGACGCCGATCGCCATGAGGTCGTTCGCAGCGAAGATGCCCTCCGGCGCCTTCCCATTGGCGAAGATGCGCTGACCGATGTCTAGCCCGCTCTGTACGCGATAATCACCCTCGAAGATCTCGTAGGCCGTGACGGATTCGCGGCGCATGACGTCTAGAAATCCCTTGCGCCGCTCGGTTGCAGAGGGCGAGTCAGGCGGGCCAGAGATGTGGGCGAACGTGCGACAACCAATCTCGTAGAGATGGCTCGTGGCCAGCGCTCCGCCGCGGCGGTTGTCGGTCCAGACGGAGGGGGCGGAGCCGACCATGAGTCGCTCTACCAGCACGTAGGGCACGGAGCCAATCGCCCGCGTCAGATCCGCCGCAGAGCTACGGCTGCCAACGATGATCACACCCTCGACCCAGCGACCCCTGAGCAGATCGAGATACATGGCCTCACGCTCGGAGCGCCAGTCGGAGTTGCAGAGGATAGTGGCGAACCCGTCGATAATGGCGTAGTCTTCGACGCCACGCGCCACGTCGGAGAAGAACGGGTTGGAGACGTCGGGAATGATGAGGCCAATCGTGGAGGTCTTCTTGTTGACGAATCCTCGCGCGATCTGGTTGGGCGCGAAGTGCAGCTCCTCGATCGCGTTGAGGACAAGCTGCTCAGTTTCGGAGCTGACGTACGAGCTGTGATTGAGGACGCGCGATACCGTGGAGACAGAAACACCAACGCGCCGCGCCACATCTTTGATGGTGACTGCACGCTTCTCCATGTCGCGACTCCCGGCGCCATCGCCGTTCACTTTTCTGGAACCGTTTCCAGAGGCCACACTTAAGTGATAATCCGAGCATGATGTGTTTGTCAAGATGTCGCCCTGCGGGGTTCTCCGTCCCTTGGGGGGAAACTCGTCAAACCTTTCACCCCATTCACGGGCGCCAGCGCGCCTCTCATCGCTCGAAGTCTCTGCCTGTGGCGATACCACAGCAGTTCTTGAGTGAAATCGAATCGCACTTCCCCAAGGGACGGAGAACCCCGCAGGGGGTTCTCCGTCCCTTGGGGGGAAACGCGCAGGAATTTCACCTCTCCCCTGGCGGTTGGTGCGCTCAGCGCCACGCCAAGACGGCCGGACATGCGGGTTCCAAGCGCTCTGGCTGGCGACAGTGCGTTGCGCTTCCCCCTCAAGGGCGGAGACCCCCCTGCGAGGGAGTGGCCAGGAAGGCGGGTAGGCGAACTGAACGATATGCGTGGGGTACTTGGGATGGGCGCGCCGGAAGAGTTGGCGGCGGTTCCAGGCGTAGACCAACAGCTTGACCGCATCGCGCCGCGCGCAGCGAGCGGGTGAAACAGCGCGAGCAGCGGACGAGGCGGGCCCGGTAAATTGCACGATGCCGAGTGCAGGGATCCAGTGTTGCGCGCCTGTGGAGACACCGCCCGCCAACTGCGAGACTTCGAGGGGTTGACATAGGCGCCAAGTCAGTGATTTTCTAGTGTCGTCCCTACGCCCGTGGAGGTGAACCGCCCTCCACATGCAGCAGCGTCTGGTTGACCGGGTCGTCCCTACGCCCGTGGAGGTGAACCGTCCACGCGCACGAC
>DATAED010000262.1:0-1538 GCA_036258195.1 Ktedonobacterales bacterium | reverse complement strand
CGAGGATGTGCTACGCTGGTCAGGCGCCATAGTGACGCCAGATGGGTGTGACATGCGCGGCGCTGTAGATAGAGCAAGCGGATATCGTGACTTCGAACCAACAGCCAGACAGGGCGGCGGGGAAACCAGCGGGGAAACGCGCGCGCCACTCGTCGAGTGGCCGCAAGCGCGTGTCTGCGGCAAGTGCTAGAACCCCTGCAGGGGTTCAGGAAGCTCGCCCGACACCGTCGCCCCAAGGTGACGCGGAAGCAGCACAGGCTACAGTGGAGCAGGCGCGGTCGATCAACCTGGCGAACGCCGACGAGGTGCGCGCATTGCTGCGCCGCCACGGCCTGCTGCGCGCCAACAAAGCGCTTGGCCAGCACCTGCTCGTCAGTCGTTCAGCGTTGCGCGCGGTGGTGGAAGCCGCCGAGTTGAGTCCCGATGACGCCGTGCTCGAAGTGGGCGCGGGTCATGGCGCGCTGACGGTGGAGTTGGCGCGGCGGGCGCGGCGGGTCGTCGCCATAGAGCTGGATCGCGCAATCCTGCCGGTCTTGCGCGAGACGACCGCGCCATTCCCAAACGTAGAGATCGTCGAGCGCAACTTACTCGACGTGGAGCCGGAAGATCTCTTCGGGCTTGAATCGTATAAGCTGGTGGCGAACCTGCCCTACTACATCACCGCCGCCACCCTCCGTCACTTCCTGGAGGCGCGCAACGCGCCGCGCCTACTCGTGGTGATGGTTCAGCGCGAGGTCGCCGAGCGTATGGCGGCGAGCGCAGGCGAGATGAGCCTGTTGAGCCTGAGCGTGCAGTTCTACGGCGCGCCACAGATCATCGCGCAGGTTCCAGCGTCCGCATTCTATCCGCCGCCCAGGGTGGATTCTGCGATTGTGCGCGTGGACCTGCATCCTGCGCGCCTCTCCCTGGAAGGGCGGGACTGGTTCTTCACCCTGGCGCGCGCGGGATTCGCCGAGAAGCGCAAGCAGATTCACAATAGTCTCGCACGTCACCTGGACGCCGAACCTGGGCGCATTCTGGTCTGGTTGAGCGCCGCCGGGATCGAGCCAGCGCGCCGCGCGCAGACGCTCTCGTTGGAGGACTGGCTGCGCTTGACGGCGGTCTCGCTGGCGGATGGGACAGCAGCAAGCTGAGATAAGGCGCCGGTTCAGTGGAAAGGCATAGCTGGCTGCGTGGCGCTAGCGCGTTGAGACGTTGTACCCTCTTCATGAATATAACTGCCCACCGTTCTGACCCCGCCAAGGACATTCGTACCGCACCGCACAAGGATAACCACATGCGCTCCGCGCCCACCAACGACCCAGCGATCTTTCCAGCCGGCGATGGCCCAGACGCAATCGAGGACGGCCTCTGGCGCATCCCGCTCCCGCTGCCGTTTGCGCTGCGCTCGGTCAACGTCTATCTCGCGGCGGACGGCGCGGACGGGTGGACGCTCTTCGACGCTGGGTTGGGGCTGCCCGCCGACGAAGTGGCGCTGCGCGCGGGGCTGGCCACCGCAGGCGTCGCGCTGGAGGACATCACAGCCCTTGTCCTGACGC
>DATAED010000261.1:0-13263 GCA_036258195.1 Ktedonobacterales bacterium | reverse complement strand
TCGGCCTCGACGGAGACGCTGGCGTTGTACGTCAACACCGACCACACGGCGCTGGCCGTTCCCTGCACCCAGGTCAGCCCGACAGCGGCTACGGCTGGCTGCCCATCTTGACGGGCGCCTGCGGACGCCCCCAGTGGAGTTGTGCGGCGATGCGCAGCGCGAGCACGCCATCGGGCGCGTGCGGCGCGAGCAGCGCGGCGACCGCGGCATCGAAGGCGGCGGCGTCGGCGGGCGACATGCGGTCGCGCGAGAAGCCATTGCGCGAGTGGATGGACTCGATGTAGTCGCCGACGCTCTGCTGAAACGGCTCAGCCTCTGTGCGCGTCATGCCTACCTGCGCGAAGAGGCCGCGCCGCTCCAGCTCCTCGATGAGGTCATAGGGCTGGAACTCCTTGTTGGTGGCGTAGCGCACGATCAGCCGCAGCAGGTCATCTGACCAGGGCGCGGGCTGCTCCACGCGCCCGACGATCACCAGCAAAGCGCCGGGGGCCAGCGCGTCGGCCAGTCGTGGCAGCGTGCGTTCCCAATCCATCCAGTGCAGGCTCTCGCCCGTCACGATCAGCCCATACGGCCCGGAGAGCGCGGCCTCCTCGATGGGCGCCTGGAGCCAGCGCAGGTTGGCCGCGTCGCCACCAGGCTGGCGCTGGCCCACGCCGATCATCGCCGCCGAGAGATCCACCGCGTCCACCCGGCGCAGGCGTGGGGCCAGCCGCCGCGCGATGTCGCCTGTGCCGCAGCCAGCATCCAGCGCGATGCGTGGCTCGACCGCCAGCGACGCCAGCAGGTCGAAGACCGCCTGCGGGTAGGGCGGGCGCGTGGGATACGCGCCTGCCACCGCCGCATCCTGAAACTGCGCGGCGTACTGCGGCCCCAGATGCGCTGGCTTCGGGATCATCGCGACGGCTCCTCGCTGCGTTCTACCCGGCGCTCGATAGCGTGGGACTTGATGCGACGTGCGCCATCCACCGCGCAGTGGGCGCTAGCGGCCCGTCCAGGTCGGCTCGCGCTTCTCCAGGAACGCGCACATGCCCTCTTGCGCGTCGGCGGCCATGGCATTCATGCTCATGACCTCTTTGGCGTAGGCGTAGGCTTTGGGCTGGTCGAGGTCAATCTGGCTGTAGAATGCCTGCTTGCCCAGCGCAACGGTGAGGCTGCTCGCCCGTGCGACTGAGCGCGCCAGATCGAGCGCCGCGCGCTCCAGATCCGCCGCGGGGACTGCCTCATTGATCAGGCCCCAGTCAGCGGCGGTCGCAGCCGAAATCGCCTGCCCGGTCAGCAGCATTTGCAGCGCCCGCTTGCGTCCAATCGCGCGGCTGAGGGCCACCATCGGCGTGGTGCAGAACAGGCCGATCTTGACGCCTGGCGTGGCGAAGCGCGCTTCCTCCGCCGCCACGGCGAGGTCGCAGGTGGCGACGAGCTGGCAGCCCGCCGCTGTGGCGATCTTGTGGACGCGCGCGATCACCGGTTGTGGAATGGACTGAATCGCGGTCATCAACTCCGTACATAGATCGAAGACTGCGCGGTAGGCGTTGATGTCGCCGTCCACCATCTCGCTGAGGTCATGGCCTGCGGAGAATGCCGGGCCGTTCGCGGCCAGAATGACCGCGCGTGTCTCGCGTTCGCGCCCGGCAGCCCGAAACGCATCGAGCAGCTCGCGCATCATGCTGGTCGAAAGCGCGTTGCGCTTGTCTGGCCGGTTCATGGTAATGGTCGTGATCTCGCCGTCGCGCACGACCTGAATGGACTCATATGCTACCGATGTCGTCATGATGAGCCTCCTGGTGGGGCGACCTCGCCCTCACCCACGATGGAATGGCAAAACTCGACAATGTGGCGCCATCTCTCATGGAGAGTATGCGACATCATGTACGTCTGCGCGCCACCCAGGGCTTCATCCGCCACGAGAATTCGCGGCGCTCGAATTGCGGTGAGCGTCTATGCGCGCGGACGGCCTACCCCGGCAGACGGCGCGCCAACCTTTCGGCCAGCCCACAACTTATGCCAATTCGCTTAGTCTCGCGCTCGACGCTACTGGTAGCTGCGGGCGTGGGCAGATACAGCATCTCAGAGCGAGTTCCACCACGCACTGACCATACCATGTCTGAGTCCAAGGCATCCGATAGGTTGGCGGATAGGGTATACCCACTTTACATGGTATAGTGAGGCCACCCCTTGTCCACGTCTCAGTCCGACATGGCTCCATCGGTCGGCGGATCCTCTGGCTAGCAGTGAAGGATACAGCAAGCATGACCAACAGCCGCGACGAGAAGCAGGCTGGCTTCGCAGACTCCAGCGCCACAACGCTGAACGTCGACGTCCTGGCGGAACGCGATCTGGCGTCCTCTGCGAGGCCGTCCGTTTGCGTTATTGAAGACGACGACGCCATTCGCCAAACGGTGCGCATGCTCCTGGAAGACGAGGGCTATCAGGTAATTGAGGCGGCCGATGGCCTGTCTGGCTATCGACTGCTCCGAACCGCTCCCGTGCCCCTGATCGCCGTAGTCGATCACAAACTACCCCGCATGGATGGCTGTGATTTGCTTGAACTCGCCGCTCAGGATGAGGAATTGCGGGCGCGCCATGCCTTCATCTTTGTGACCGCGAGTCCCCGTCGTGCCGAGGAAGACTGCGGTGAATCGATCGAAGAGCTAGGCGCTCCCTTGGTAGCGAAACCTTTTGACATCGAGCAGCTCCTTGAGCCCGTGGCTGAGGCCGCCAGGCGACTCTCCGCCCAGGCGCTCGATGTACGCGAGAAGCCCACGATGTAGGTGATGGAGGTATAGTGCGCTCGCTCCGTCTCAGCTGACCTTCTCGCTGTCCAACCTCGCAGCGACCGCGTTTCCTCTTGCGAGCCGCGTGGCGTCCGCATGCGGCGCCAATGCGGGCGCCACCGTTCCCGCCCGCGCCTCCGTTCAACAGGTTACCGTATTCGGCGCTTGCTGTTGTCATGTTCGGTGCGCTCTAGGCGCTTGCGCAGCTCTGCAACTTCGGCGCGCAGCGTCTCCATGTCTCGGCGCAGCTGCAGGATATAGCGGATGCCTGGCGCATTTATTCCTTCGTCGCTCAGGCCAGCAATGTCCGCGATGTGCGCGAGATCGTTATCCGAATAACGCCGCGTCTTGCCCTCCGTTCGTGATGGGCTGACCAGTCCACTCTCCTCCAACCTGCGCAGTTGCTGCTGCGGTACACCAGAGATATCTGACGCCACAGCGATCGAATACTTTGGGAAGTCGGCGTCAAGGCGCCGTGGCTGCTCTGTCTCGATTCCCGGCTCATCAGGCCCGTCGGTTCGTGCATCGCGCATAGCTCCTCCTCACTGCCAGTGCTCTTCGATGGCACAGCGCACGGCATCTTCTCGTCTGGCAGCGCCCGTGACCGACGGGCGTCTTCAGTATACCGTTTCATAGGTACAGCGCAGTTCAGCCGCACAGCGCTCGCGCCCACCACATCAGCATGTATCGGTAGGCGCGAGCAGAGAGGATGCCGCGTGCTATCTCGCGCCTCGGATGCCCATCCACCAGTTTACTGTCGTTGCAGCGTGCCACTGCAGCCTGGAGGGCAGCCTGGGCGCGTAACTCGGGTTAGTGTGAGGAGATTGGCGCCGAACGGGTTTGCAGCATCCGCCGACTATCGCCTTTGATAGCCGACGGATGCCTGATGCGCTCGACTGCTTCCTCGCGAAAGACTCATCGAATGTGGTGACGTATCGTGACTATGGCTTGTGGCCGTTACAACTGCTAGTGGCTGTTCGCGCCCTCCTCCTCAACCACGCGCGTCGCTGTTGGCGAGGTAAGGTGCTGCTGGCCCTGCTCGCCCGTCTGCGAGATCTGGATCCGGCGTGGCTGCGCATGTTGCGCGAGCGGAACCGCCATCGTCAGCACGCCCTGCTCGAGCTGCGCCTGAACAGCGTCCCCGTCCACATCCTTGGGGAAACTGATCGAGCGGGTGAACTCGCCACCGCCGAATTCATGCAACAGATAGATGGCCTCCTTTTGTGTCTCATCGGGCGCGAGTTCGGGCAATTTCGCCTTGATGGTGAGCGTGTTCTGGCGCACCGTCAGCTCAATGTCGTCTCTGGAAACGCCTGGCAGCAGCGCCTGGCAAATGTAGCGGTTCTGGGTTTCGAAGACGTTCATCAGCCCGACCGAGGAAGCCCCGAAGCTCATCGGGCCCAGCCCCGGACGCAGCACCGCGCGCTCCATCAACTGCTCCACAGCGTCTCGCAGGGAGGTCATGTCATGGAACGGATCCCAACGGGTCAGTGAGGACATACCCTTACGCCTCCTTCTTCTCTGTGGTGTGAAGAACTCATCAACCGTCCCGAAAGTCCGTTGACGAAGTCAAACTGGCGCTTCACCAGCGCCCGACTTTGACAGTTCAAAGCTTACAAAATCTCACATTAAATGTCAAGATATGCAGAAAAATCTAACGATTATCTAACGAAGGCGACGCATCAATATGCGAACTACGTGAGGTCGAGTTACCGCCGCAGGGAAACTGCGCGGGAGCTTGGGCGCGTGCATCCTGGTGGGGTGCGTCTGAGCAGCGCGTGCAGGCGAACATCGTGTGGCTCGAAGGTGGGGTGGGCCACAGCTTGAGCTAGGCTTCGATGATCGTCGATCACGCGCTGCCGGTGACATGGCCTACTTTCCTGTCGAGACATGAGCCTACCTAACAAGCGCTAGAAACTTGTCACCTACATGCAACCTTTCATCAGGATCATGCGGTGAATTGGATACTCAGCCACGGCCTCTGCGAACGACATATGCGCATGACAGTGCTCGATCAGTTGGCGAGCAGTTCGCGAAATAGGCGATCTGGCTCCATCTCGTCCTCACCGCGCAGGTCACCCTCGGTGATAGTGAGATCTCGACCTATTGCTCTTTTATGGCTTCTGCCTCGGCTGGATCTCGACGACGATTGCCCGCTACGGCTATCCGCCACCAAAGCGGTGGACTTCGAACGAGCGCCATGCTCCGACACTATAGGACGACCGCGTATCAGAGCGAACGACTGTCTGTCCTGTCTACAGTAGAATGGTGAAACTCGCCTGGCCCAGCCCAACACCTCGTGGCGTATACGGTGGCGAGGTAGTGGGCTGGGCGCCGCGAATGGTCGCCGTCTATGGCAACTGCGCGTAGGCGGGCAGCGTCAGGAAGTCCACGAAGATCTCGGAGGCGGTGATGGAGTCGAAGAGACTGGCCGCCTCGGGCAGGTGGCGCTCCGCGTACTCGTCCTCGCCGAAGGTCTCGCGCAGCCTGGCCATCTCCTCCTCCTGGAGCTGGCGGTACAGCTCGACCGTCACCTTGCGCCCATCCGCGAGGATGCCGCGCGGGTGGCGAATCCACTGCCAGACCTGCGCCCGCGAGATCTCCGCCGTCGCCGCGTCCTCCATCAGATTGTAGAGTGGCACAGCGCCCAGGCCGCCCAGCCACGCCGCGATATACTGCACGCCGACGCGGATGTTGACGCGCAGCCCCTCCTCAGTGATCGTGCCCTGCGGCGTCGTCAGCAGGTCAGCCGCCACGATCCGCACGTCCTCGCGCTTGCGGCCGATCTGGTTGGCATGCGGCATGAGACGGTCGAACACGTCGGCGGCGAGCTGTACCATCCCCGGATGCGCCACCCAGGTGCCATCGTGCCCGTCGCCTGCCTCGCGCTCTTTGTCGGCCCGCACGCCCGCGAACGCCTTTTCGTTGAGCGCGTCATCGTTCTTCACCGGGATGAAGGCCGACATACCGCCCATCGCGTGCGCGCCACGTCGGTGGCAGGTCTGGATGCAGAGCAGCGTGTAGTTGCGCATGTTCGGCACGGTCATCGTCACCTGCGCGCGGTCGGGCAGCACGAAGTTAGGATCGTTGCGGCGCTTCTTGATGCCGCTGAAGATGTAGTCCCAGCGCCCGCAGTTCAGGCCCGCCGAGTGGTCGCGCAGCTCGTAGAGGATCTCATCCATCTCGAAGGCGGCGGGCAGCGTCTCGATCAGCACGGTCGCCTTGATCACGCCGTGTGGCACGCCCAGCTCGCTCTCCGCCAGGGTGAAGACCTCGTTCCACAGCCGCGCCTCCAGATGGCTCTCCATCTTGGGCAGGTAGAAGTATGGGGACGTGCCGCGCGCCAACTGCTCGCGCGCATTGTGGAAGAAGAAGAGGCCGAAGTCGAAGAGGCTACCGGAGATTTCGTGGCCATCCACCCGCAGATGCTTCTCGTTCAGATGCCAGCCGCGCGGGCGCACGAACAGCACGGCCAGCTTCTCGCCCAGCGCGTAGCGTTTGCCCTCCGGGCTGGTGAAATCGATCTGGCGGCGCACGGCATCGCGCAGGTTGAGCTGCCCTTCGATGTTGTTCTGCCAGGTGGGGGAGTTGGCGTCCTCGAAGTCGGCCATGTAGACCTTCGCGCCGGAGTTGAGCGCGTTGATGATCATCTTGCGATCCACCGGCCCGGTGATCTCGACGCGGCGGTCGGCGATCTCCTCCGGGAACGGCGCGATGCGCCAGTCTGCCGCGCGCACCTCCGCCGTCTCTGGCAGGAAATCGGGCAGCACGCCCGAATCGAACTGCTGCTGCCGCTCGATGCGCCGCTGGAGCAGCTCCTGGCGCCGCGACTCGAAGTTGCGCGCCAGCCTGGCGAGGAACGCCTGCGCCTCGGGGGTGAGGATGTCGGCGTAGCCTTCGCCGATGGGGGCAGTGATCTCGACACCATCGATGGTGGTATAAGCGCCTGGGGTGGTCATGGGTGCTCCTCCAGCCCGATATGATCTGCTCTGATTCGGCTCGTCCCGCGCTGACGCGATTTTCCTGCCGAGGTGTGGACATCTCCGCTGATGTGGCCAGCCACAGCATACGACAAGATACGACAAGCGCCCGCCCGTGCGCCCTCACCCCAGCCCTCTCCCAGAGGGAGAGGGAGCCGGAGGGTTCCTGCTCGCCGCAAACGGGCGACAGGCGATGGCGGGTTATTCGAGCTTCCATCTACCTTCCGGAGATGGGATGTGGTAAGGCTCCTCGCAAATATCGGAGAGGCCAACTTTCTACCTGAAGACAGAACGATGACATCTCTGTCGCCCGCCGGCGTCGCCTGCGGCGCTCGGGCTTGCCAAGCCATTGTTTTGGTGGTAAAATGGCGTCATGGATACTGAGCATCAGGACTCCAAACTCACTCTACGCCTCCCGGCAGCTATTGCCACTAGGATGCGTCTACTCGCAGAGCGGCATGATCGGTCCCTCAATGGCGAGATCGTGCGGGCGCTGCGCGAATATGTGGTGCGCCATGAGCGCGAACAGGACGAACACGGAAGCAGCCGTAAGTAACGAGGGTCTGCGCAAAGCCTACAAGTACAAGCTCAAGCCGACGCCCGCACAGGCGCGGCTGCTTGATCGTACCCTCACACTCTGCCGCCACATATACAATGCCGCTGTAAGCGAACGGCGGGAAGCGTGGCGCATGCGCCGCGTCTCGGTGACGTACTACCAGCAACGGGCCGAACTGCCTGGCATCAAAGCAGCTCTGCCTGAGTACGCTGAAGTCAATAGCCAGGTCTTGCAGGATGTGGTTTTGCGGGTTGAGCGCAGCTATCAGGCATTCTTCCGGCGAGTCAAGGCGGGCGAGACGCCGGGCTATCCACGCTTTCAGGGCCGTCACCGCTACCATTCCTTCACCTATCTGCAGGTAGGTGAGCATACAAGCGTACGGCTGGATAACGGCTATCTGATCCTCTCCAAGATTGGCCGAGTGGCCGTGCGCTGGTCGCGCCCAGTGGAGGGAACACCAAAAACAGTCACCATCTCGCGTGAAGCGGACGGTTGGTATGTCATTCTTTCCTGTGCAGAGGTTCCAGCCCAGCCCTTACCCCTCACTGGCAACGAGACTGGCATTGATGTGGGGCTGAAGATCTTTCTTATCACTGCCGACGGGCTAGTTATCGAGAACCCGCGCCTGCATCGGCGCGGAGAAAAGCAGCTGAAGAAAGCTCACCAGAGGGTTTCTCGCCGCAAGAAAGGCAGCAAGCGCAGAGGCAAAGCGGCGGGCTGGTTGGGCAAGGCGTATCAGCACATCAAGCGGCAACGACTGGACTTTCACCACAAGGCGGCGCTGAAGCTGCTGCGCGTTTATGACACGATCTACCTCGAAGATTTGCAGGTCGCCAATTTGGTACGGAACCACCACCTCACCAAGTCCATCGCGGACGCTGGTTGGGCGCAGTTCCGTACCATCCTCGTCGCCAAAGCAGCATATGCTGGGCGTCGGGTAGTTGCCGTGCCACCTGCCTATACCTCGCAGGACTGTAGCGGCTGTGGGGAGCGCGTGCTCAAAGCGTTGAGCATGCGTACCCACAGCTGTCCGTCCTGCGGACTCGTACTCGACCGCGATGAGAACGCGGCGCGCAACATCCAATGGGCCGGGCAGGCCCTTCGGGGAGTCGTGGCGTAGGCTACGGCGCTGAACCGAGAATCCCCGCCCGCAGGCGCGGGGAGTGTCAATGGAACTGCGCGGCCTCGGTCGAGCCGGACAGCGCCGTCGTCGAGGACTCGCCGCCGGAGATGACCTGCGCCACCTCATCGAAGTAGCCCGTGCCGACCTCGCGCTGGTGGCGGGTAGCTGTGTAGCCACGCGGCTCGTCGGCGAACTCCTTCTGCTGGAAGTCGGAGTAGGCCGCCATGCCACGCTCGCGATAGCCGAACGCCAGATCGAACATGCTGTAATTCAGCGCGTGGAAGCCCGCCAGCGTGACGAACTGGAACTTGTAGCCCATCGCCCCCAGCCGCTGCTGGAACTGCGCAATGGTCGCCTCATCCAGCTTCTTCTTCCAGTTGAAGGATGGCGAGCAGTTGTAGGCCAGCAGCTTGCCGGGGAACCGCTCGTGGATGGCCTTGGCGAAGCGCTCAGCCTCCTCCACATTCGGCTCGGAGGTCTCGCACCAGACAAGATCGGCGTAGGGCGCATAGGCCAGCCCGCGCGCGATGGCCTGATTCAGCCCGGCCTTGACGCGATAGAAGCCCTCCACAGTGCGCTCGCCCGTCAGGAAAGCGTGGTCGCGCTCGTCCACATCCGAGGTGATCAGATTGGCGCCATTGGCGTCGGTGCGCGCCACCACCAGCGTCGGCGTGTCGCAGACATCGGCAGCCAGCCGCGCCGCGACCAGATGGCGGATGGCCGTCGCGGTTGGCACGAGCACCTTGCCACCCATGTGGCCGCACTTCTTCTCAGAGGCCAGCTGATCCTCGAAATGCACGCCAGCGGCGCCCGCCTCGATCATGGCCTTCATCAGCTCGAAGACGTTCAGCGGGCCACCGAAGCCCGCCTCGGCGTCGGCCACGATGGGAGCGAACCAGTGTGTGCCGCTGCGCCCCTCGGAGTGGTCGATCTGGTCGGCACGCTGGAGCGCCTGGTTGATGCGCTTGACCACCGCTGGAACACTGTTCGCCGGGTAGAGACTCTGGTCGGGATACATCTGCCCGGCCAGGTTGGCGTCGGCGGCGACCTGCCAGCCGCTCAGATAGATCGCCTTCAGGCCCGCCTTGACCTGTTGCACCGCCTGATTGCCAGTCAATGCGCCCAGCGTCGGGACGAATGGCTCCGCGTGGAGCAGCTCCCAGAGGCGCTCGGCGCCCAATCGCGCCAGAGTGTGCTCGATCACCACCGAGCCACGCAGGCGCAACACATCTTCTGCGCTATAGGGACGGGTGACGCCCTGCCAGCGGGCGTCCTGCTGCCAGCGCTGCGCCAGAGCCGCGGCGGTGCGCTGAGACTGAGAGGAATGGTCATGGTTCGCGTGGTTTGAGGCGCCCGAGTGGCCGTTGTGGCCGTTGTGGCCGTTGCTGCCAGTGGTCATGGGGTGTTCTCCTCCGCGCCGTTTCCGGCGCTGCACATCATTGTGTAGGTCGGCTTGCGCGACGGTGAGCAAGCACGTCCCGTACCTAACATATACGGGAGACAGCATACCCCACATGAGACGCAAATCAAGTATAATCAACACAGCAGTTTGTTATCCTCTGCATAAGGCGGCGTTATGAATCTCCAACAATTGCGCACCTTCCGCGTCGTCGCACAGCAGCGCAGCTACTCGCGCGCTGCCCAGCAGCTCTATCTGAGCCAGCCCGGCGTCTCGCTGCAGGTGCGCGCGCTGGAGCAGAGCATCGGCATGCCACTCTTCGAGCGCTCGGGACGCCAGTTGCGGCTGACCGAGGCGGGCGTGGCGCTACTGGACTACGCCGAACGCATCCTCGCGCTGGTGGATGAATCGCAGCAGGCGCTCGAAGAGCTGGGCAATGCGCGGCGCGGCATCGTACGGGTGGCGGCCAGCACCACCGCTGGCATCTACATCGTGCCGCGCGCGCTGGGCGGCTTCCACCGCCAGAATCCCGGCGTGCGGCTGACGCTGGATGTCGTCAATCGCTTCACCGTCGCCGAGCGTCTGCTGCGCGACGAGGTGGATGTCGCGGTGATGGGGTTGATCGAGGATGCGCACGACCTGCAAGTCGAGCCATTCCTGCCCAACGAGCTGGTCGTGATCGCCTCGCCGCATCATCCGCTGGCGCAGCGCAAGCATATCGCCGTCTCGGAGCTGGTCAACGACACCATGCTGCTGCGCGAGCGAGGCTCCGGCACGCGCACCGACATCGAGCGCATGTACGCGCAGGGCAAGCTGGTGATGCGGCAGGGGATGGAGCTACGCAGCAGTGGCGCTATCAAGCAGGCCGTCGCGGCGGATCTGGGCATCGCCATCATCCCGCTGCACGCCATCGAGCTGGAGCTGCTGGCCAGGCGGCTCGTCACGCTGGATGTCGAGGGTTTTCCCATCCGCCGCGACTGGAGCATTGCGCGGCGCGCTGGACGTCGGCTCTCCGCCGCTGCCAATGCCCTGTGGGACTACCTGCGGCTCTACCGCGACGAGGCGTCGCTGGAGTTCGCGCTGGCCTGAGGGGCGCCGACGCCATCCGTGCCTGGCTCGCGCGACTCGCGCACATGGACAGTCTGCACCGGATAGGGGATGGAGATGCCTTCCTGCTGGTAGCGCCGCCGCAGCCGCTTGATGAACTCGTGGCGGATGAGGTACTGGTCGCCGATCTCTTGCGCCTGCATGCTGACGGTCAGGCCGATGCTGTAGTCGCCCAGCGTGTTGAAGCGCACCGACGGCTCGAAGTCGGGCAGGCCGCCTTTGACCGTCTGCATCACATCGCGAGCGACCTCGATGGTGACGCGCTCCACCTGCTCCAGATCGCTGCCGTAGCTGACGCCCAGCTCCACGCTGACGCCGCTGTGCTGGGTATTGGCGTGATAATTGATGACGGGCAGCGAGGTCATCTTGGAGTTCGGCACGATCACGACGTTGTTGCTGAGCTGGCGAATGGTGGTGGTGCGCCAGGTGATGTCGCTGATGTAGCCTTCCTCGCCCGTGCTGAGCTTGATGTATTCGCCGACGGCGAGCTGGCGCGAGGCCAGTAGCAGCATGCCAGACACGAGATCGGTGAGCGTGGCTTGCAGCGCCAGCGAGACGGCCAATCCAGCGATGCCTAGCGTGGCCAGATATGGCGCGATGCTGACGCCGAGGATCGCCAGTACGAGGATGAAGCCGACTATCAGCACGACCAGGCGTGTCACATTCGTTACCAGCGAGACGACTGGCCGTGACGCGCTGGCCGATGAGTTGACGATCAGCGCCGTGATGACGCCCGCCAGCATGAAGCTCAGCGAGATGACGAAGAGCGCCAGCAGGCCATCGTGGATATACTTCTGGTTGTCCGGTGAGAAGACCAGTGAGGGCAGGCCAATGGGATTGGGTTTGTGCTCTGCCATCGCCTGGTTGTATACGCCCAACAGGTTGTCGTAGGCGATGCCGACGCCCAGCAAGAGGCCCCAGAGCGTGATATGAGCGCGCATCGCCCGCGCTACCAGGCTCTCGCGGTGGTTGGCGTGACGCGCCAGCCGCTTGACCCAGCGAACGGCGAACCGCTCGATCACCCAGCCGATCAGCGTGGCGACCACAATGATCACGATGGGAGCGATCCAGGCGGTGACGTAGTTAGCGGTCATTGAAACGGTCAGAGTACGCATGCGCTGTTTGCCAGTCTCCAGTTGATCTGCGGTCAATCGCTCGGCGCGTCGTCGGCCCCGGCGCGTGTGAGCGTGGCGAGGTAGCCCGTCACATTGCGGCGCATCTCGCTGAGGCTGTCGCCGCCAAATTTCTCGATCCAGGCGTCGGCGAGGCAGATCGCCAGCATCGCCTCGCCGACCACGCCAGCGGCAGGCACGACACACACGTCGCTGCGCTCATAGCGCGTCACATCCACCTGCTCGCCCGTGCGCACGTCCACCGCCGGCAGCGGATGCGCCAGCGTTGGGATGGGCTTGACGGCGACGCGCGCCACAATCGGCTCGCCATTGCTGATGCCGCCCTCGATGCCGCCCGCATGGTTGGTTTCATGATACCAGCCGCGTCCATCTGGCGCCGGATCATAGCGCACGACATCGTGCACGTGCGAGCCAGGCAGCGCCGCCAGCCCGAAGCCGCCGCCGATCTCGACGCCCTTGGCCGAAGGGATGCTCATGAGCGCCTGCGCCAGCCGCGCGCTGAGGCGGCGATCCCACTGGCTGTAGCTGCCCAGTCCGATGGGGACGCCTGTCGCCACCACCTCGAAGACGCCGCCGCAGGTGTCGCCGTCGCGCTTGCCCGCCACGATGCGCGCGATCATTGCCTGCGTGAGCGCATCGTCGGCGCAGTACATCTCTGACGCTTCCACGCGCTGCCAGAAGGCGTCATCGGCGGCTGCAAGGTCGGGCGCGGCGCCGTCGGGATAGCCGACGCCGCCGACCGCGATGACATGGCTGTGGATGACGACGCCGAATTGCGCCAGCAGCAGACGGCAGACGCCGCCGACGGCCACCCGCGCCGCTGTCTCGCGCGAGCTGGCGCGCTCGATCACCTCGCGCACGTCGCTGTGGCCGTATTTCAGCGCGCCCGTCAGGTCGGCGTGGCCGGGTCGCACGCGCGTGACCGGCTCGACCGCACCTGCGATGGGCGTGGCGCTCATGCGCTCCTGCCAGTTGGCCCAGTCGCGATTCTCGATGCGCAGCGTGATGGGCGCGCCCAGCGTGTGGCCGTGGCGCACGCCGGAGAGCGGCTCAATCTGGTCGCGCTCGATCTTCATGCGCCCACCGCGTCCATAGCCGCCCTGGCGTCGGCGCAACTGCTGGTTGATCGCCTCGGCATCGAATGGCATGCCCGCCGGGATGCCCTCAACGATCACCGTCAGGCTGGGGCCGTGC
>DATAED010000260.1:0-15065 GCA_036258195.1 Ktedonobacterales bacterium | reverse complement strand
AACAGTGGGCGTGGCGGCAATAACTCCAGCAACCAGCGTCGAAATCAGCAGTCGCGTGGGCGCAATCGCAAGGGAGGCAGGTGAGCAGCGTGGAGAGCGTAGAAGCCTCCGGTAAGACCATCGAAGACGCGATTCTCCAGGCGCTCAACCGCCTCGGCCGCACGCGCGACGAGGTCGAGGTGGTCGTGCTGCAGGAACCCAGCCGTGGCGCGCGTGGGATGGGCGTGCGTGAGGCGCGTGTGCGCGTCTACGTAGCCGCTGACCGCGCTGTGGCGCATGGTGGCGCTCCCGCAGGCGGCGTCGGCTCCTACGCGCCCGCTGACGAGCCGTACGATGAGGGCGACGGCTACGAGGAGGAGTACGAGGGCGAGGACGAGTTCGCGGGTGGGGATCGCCTGACCGATGAGCTGACCACCGCCGCCCTCGCCGATGTGATGCCCGAGGACGCCACCACCGAAGAGGTCGCCATCGAAGCGCTGCGTCAGATTCTGGGGCATATGGGGGTGCAGGCGGAGGTCGAGGTGCGGCCAGCGACCGATGACGAGCCGCTGACCCTCAATGTGCAGCCACTCGGCCCACAGCCGCTGAGCGTGCTGATCGGGCGGCGCGGCGAGACGCTGGCCTCGCTGCAATTCGTCGTCAACATGATCGTCTCGAAGCAGGCCGGTCGGCGCGAGCGCGTCATCGTGGATGCGCAGAACTACCGCGAGCGTCGCGAGTCGAACCTGCGGCAGATGGCGCAGCGCGTCGCCAATCAGGTGCGGCAGTCGGGCGCTCCGGTCATGCTGGAGGCCATGCCGCCCAACGAGCGCCGCATCATCCACATGGCGCTGGCCGAGAACGATGACATCGCGACGGAGAGCACCGGCGAGGGCGAGCAGCGGCGGGTCGTCGTCTCGCTCCGCAAAGGGATGCACCTCTAAGCTGCAGGCGATTGAAATCGCGCCTGGTAGGCCCTCTCGGGCCGCAAAGTCCGCCTGCGCGGACTGGGAGGCGCCGCCAAACGAAAACGACCAACTGGCTCAAGCGTCATGCAGGGTGACGCCCACTCCTGGCGCCGCCTGATCAGAGCATCCGAGCGCGATCTGAAGCCCGCGACTGCGCTCCACGCTGTCATCTCCGCACAGAAGGACATGTGGGATGCGAGGCTCATCACGCCGTGGACGCGCGCAACCCAGCGAGCCAGATGGATGGCCGCCCATGCGGCGCTTTTTGCGTATGAAACGTGTGAAACGCATCGGCGCCGTGCTGCTGATTGCGCTGGTGGCGCTGCTGGCCATCGCGCTGCCACTGAATCTGGGCGCGCTGGCGGCTGGCGCTTCGGCGCTGGCAAGCTGGCAGCGCGACGGCTCCCTGTTCACCCACAGCACGCTCTCAGGCGATCTGGCGAGCAAACCAGACTCGCCGGGTGGCGGAGGCAAGCACGTCGTCGTCCTGTCCGTCTCCCAGATCATCAATCATCCGGTGGTCTCGACGGGGTGCGGGCGCCGTTCGCCCGTGGCGCCGGGCGCGAGCGGCGACTTCTCGCTCACCAGCGGCGGCATGCGGCGCTATTACCGTGTGCATGTGCCGCTGGACTACACCTCCACGCACAGCTATGCCCTGGCGCTCAGCTTCCATGGCAACGGCAGCACGATGACGCAGCAGGAGCAGCTCACGCACCTCTCCACGCTGGCCGACCATCTGGGATTCCTGGTGATCTACCCGCAGGGGACGCGGGGACCAAATAGTCGGCTGGGCTGGTCGAGCGGCGGGCCGACGCATCCCACGCGCAACGACACACTGTTCGTCAGCGATCTGTTGACGCAGGCGCAGTCGCGCTTCTGCATCAACCCAGCGCGCATCTACGCCACGGGCTTCTCGAATGGTGGTGGCATGACTGCTGTGCTGGCCTGCCAGCTCGATGGCCGCATCGCCGCGTTCGCCGCGGTCTCCGGCTCCTACTTCCCGCTCAAGGGCGGCTGCTCGCCTGCCCGTCCGGCGCCGATCCTCGAAGTCCATGGCACTGGCGACCGCACCGTGCCGTATCTGGGCCGCGCCGCCATGAATCTGCTGGCGACGCCCACCTGGCTGGAGCAGTGGGCGCGCCGTGACGGCTGCCGCGCGGCTCCGCAGACCCGCACACTGGCGACCGACCTGGTCGATGAAACCTGGCTCGGCTGCCGCGATGGCGTTGCGCTGGAGCACCTGCGGCGGACGGGCGGCGCCCACGTCTGGCCGCAGGGCGCGCTGGCGCCGAACGGGCTGTACACGCCTGCGACGCCCGGCATGCCGCAACTCACGCAGGTCATCTGGCAGTTCGTCTCGCGCTATCAGCTCAGCGCAACTCCGCAGCCAGCGCCCGCCAGCGCGCAGAGCTAGCGCGAGAGGAAGGCGAGGGTGGGCAATGGCCGAGCGAGCCGTGTGGCTGAGCGCGCCCGATCAAGCGCAGCGCCCCGTCGATCTGTTGATCGTCGGGCATGTCACACGCGACCTGCTGCCCGCTGGCGACTGGCGCGCAGGCGGCGCGGCGCTCTACGCCGGCATGACGGCGCAGCGGCTGGGGCTGCGCGTGGGCGTGGTGACGAGCGCGCCCGCTGACCTCCGCGCGCAGGTGGTGCAGACCCTCGGTGACGAGGTGGCGCTGGCGGTGGTCGATTCAGAGACGGCCACGACCTTCGAGAATCGCTACACGCCTGCCGGGCGTGTGCAATATGTCCGGGAGGTCGCTCAGCCGCTGACCCTCGCCGACATCCCGCTGGCGTGGCGCGCCTGCGATGCGGCGCTGCTGGCGCCCGTGGCGGGTGAGCTGCCGCCTGCGCTGGCGGGCGAGCTACGGACGCGCACGCTGGGCGCCGCGCCGCAGGGCTGGCTGCGGCAGTGGCGCGCGGATGGCCGCGTGCGCCCCCGCCAGCTCGCCGCCGCCGAGCTGGATGCGCTGGGCGCGCTCTCCGTCCTGATCCTCAGCCGAGAAGACCTGACTGGCCCGGTCGCTGATCCAGGGGCACAGGCGCGCGCCGAGGACACGCTGCGGCAGTGGGCGCGGCGACTGCCAGTGCTGGTCGTCACCTCTGGCGCTGCGGGGGCTGAGTTGTGGCGCGCGGGCGGCGTCGAGCGCTTCCCTGGCTATCCTGCGCGCGAGGTGGATCCCACTGGCGCGGGTGATGTCTTCGCCACGGCGTTCCTCTGTGCGCTGGCGACGACAGGCGACGCGGCCCGCGCCGTTGACCGGGCCAATCGTGTCGCCGCGCTCTCGGTCGAGGGCGCTGGCCCCTCCGCCATCCCCACGCCTGCACAGGTCGCCGCCCGCTATGACGCCTGGTGAGGTGCGATGCGTGAGGCGCCGCTACGGGTCTTCCGGCTCCCCCTGCTTGCGCTCGATGACCAGCTTGGCGCTGGCGTCGGCGTTGACGAGCGCGCGCTTGACCGCTACCAGCAGGTCGTCAATATCGAATGGCTTGGGCACGAGCTGGATGTCGTGCGCGGTGAGATAGCCCATGATGTCGCGCACGGCATGGGTCGCCGCCGTGCAGATGATGACCGGAATCTGCGCGGTGGAGCGGCGCATCTTGAGCAGTTGGAGCGTCTGCCAGCCCGTTTTGGCCCCGCCGAAGATGTAATCCAGGATGATCAGGTCGGGCTTGAGTTGTTCGATCTCGTCGATGTTGGTGATGGCATACGAATAGAGCAGCGGGACATAGCCCTCAAGCTCCAGAATGTCTTTGAATGCGGCCAGAATCTCCGGCGTATCATTGATGACCAGCACACGTATCCCGTCAGATTGCTGGTGATCGCCGTCTTTCGCGCCGCGCTTCTGTTTGTCCATAACGCCTCCCTTCCTCCGCGCGCCGCGCCTCCGTACGACATCCGCGCGAAACCATGCGCCACCGCGCTACAAAGCGGATTCCGTGCCAGCCATTTCCATCAGATCTGTCTGCCGCGCTACGCGCTCTGGCGGTGTCGGCGGCCCATCTAGTGTGCTACGATGCCGCGTGGTCGTTGTCGGATACGGCGGCCACCGAGCGATACAGGAGGAGCCAGATGGCTCACTACGAAGGGGTCACGCTGCCGGAGGAGTATACCCTGCGGCATGCGCGCGACCAGGACGCCCAGGACATCGTGCGGCTGATCGAGGCGTGCGACCAGTCATTTGGCCTCGAGTCGGGCGGCTTCACGGAGGTTGATGTCCGTGAGGGCTGGTCTAATCTCGACATGGAGCAGGACACCTGGTGTGTCATCGCGCCCAATGACGCGCTGGCCGCGTATGGCGAAGTGACCGATCGTGGGTCGGGCAAACTCGTCGCCGATGGCTATGTCCATCCAGAGCATCGCGGCAAGGGACTGGGAACCGCAATCGTGCGCTTGATGGAGGCGCGGGCGCGCGAGCTGGCGCCCAACACGCCCGAGGGCGCTGAGGTGTCGCTGGGCAATGGCGTGCTGCTGCTCGATCAGGCGGGGCAAGACATGCTGGAAGTCGAGGGCTATAGCGTCGCGCGGGTCTTCTGGGAGATGCGCATCGCGATGACCGAGGAGCCAGCCGCGCCGACGCTGCCCGCTGGCCTGCGCCTGCGCGGCTTCATTCCCGGTCAGGACGACCACGCCGTCTTCGAGACGATTGAGTCCGCCTTCGCCGACCACTGGGAACATACGCCGCGCGAGTTCGACGAGTGGCATAGCAGGCTGGAGCGGCCCGACTTCGACCCCGCGCTCTGGCTGCTGATCGAAGCAGACGATGGCGTGATTCCCGCCGCGCTGCTCGGCTGGATGCGCGCCGATCACGGCTGGATCAGCAGCGTCGGCACGCGGCGCGAGTGGCGTGGCAAAGGACTGGCCAGCGCGCTGTTGCGCGCCTCGTTCGGCGTGTTCTGGCGGCGTGGCGAGCGCGTGGTGGCGCTGGGGGTCGATTCCCAGAATCCCACAGGCGCGACGCGCGTCTATGAAGCCGCTGGCATGCGGGCGGCGTCGAGCGCGGTCATCTACAAGAAGACGCTGCGTCCCGGTGTGGATCTCGCCACAGCGAGCGTCAATCCCTCGCAGGGCTAGCATCTCCCTCGCAGGGCTAGCATCCGCCAGCGCGATGTTCGCGTTGCTATGAGAACTGAGCAGAGAGCATGGGCGAGAGATCAGGCATAGGTCTGCCCATAGCGGCGCGCGTCGGCCTGCTGCGCCAGCGGGCGCGCGCCGTTTGCTCCGTAGTTCGGGAAGTGTGGATCATGCAGGGGCAGCAGTCCGAAGCGAATCTTGAGCGCCAGGATGCGCTGCACTGATTGATCGATGCGCCCGACACTGATCTGGCCATCGGCGATGGCGGCCTTGAGCGCCGCGATCATCTGCGCCATGCTGTTCGTGTCATAGGCGCCTTCCAGCAGATCGTCGCCCGCGATGACCGCCAGCACCCCCGCCTGTGGCAGGTCGTAGCGCTCCGCGATGCCCTGCATGTAGAGGCTGTCGGTCATGACGACGCCGTTGTAGCCCAGCTCCCCGCGCAGCACGCCATCCACCAGCTTGGGCGAGAGCGTGGCGGGCATCGTCGGGTCAATGGCGTCCACCAGCACATGCGTCACCATAATCATGCCGGGATCATCGGCCAGCAGCGCGCGGAACGTGGCGAAGTGCTGCGATTCGAGCTGCGACATTGGCTCGGTGATGCTGGGCAGCGTCTTGTGGGGGTCGAGCGTGACATCGCCGATGCCCGGCCAGTGCTTGAGCGTGGCGATGACGCCGTGGCTCTGCAGCGCCTCCATATAGGCGCCCGCGAACTTCGTCACCGTGGTGGGGTTATCGCTATAGAGGCGTGTCGTCTCCACTGAGCCATTCGGCCCACGCACATCCACCACTGGCGCCAGATCGGTGTTGATGCCCTCCGCGAGCATCTCCTGCGCGGCCTGATCGCCCGCCTGCGTGGCCAGCGCCACGTTGCCTGTGTCGCCCAGCGTCTGGGCGGCGGGCAGCGGAGGATAGAAATTGTAGAGGCCGAGGCGATCTACCAGCCCGCCTTCCTCATCCATCGTCACCAGCAGCGGGACAGTGGCGTGCGCCTGGATGCTGGAGATGTAGTCGCGAAGCTGCGTGGGATCTTGCATGTTCTTGCCGTAGACGATGAGCGCTCCGGCGTGCATGCCGACGACCATGTTGGCGATGTCGGGCGTCCACGTCTTGTAATAGGTCTCGATCAGGAACATCTGGCCGAGCTTCTCATCGAGCGTCATGCCCGCCATATCCTGCTGCGCAGTGGACTGAATAGCGGCTGCGCGCTCGGCGGTGGTGAGCGTGGCGGAGGAGTCATTCGCGGGCAGCGAGCCGACGGGCGTGGCGCCGCGTGCGATTCCGGCGGTGGCGGTGGCGCGGGAGGGCCGCGGCGTAACCCACGATATGGTCGCCACCGCGACGACAGCAGCCAGGCAAATCCCCCCGACGATCATCGCGATGTAGGCGCCGCGCCGCTGCTTTGTCTCACGCATCCTGGCCGTCTCCTGCCTGCTCTCCCCTGTGTGGCTCTGCGGCGACACTCGCATCGCCAATCGATACCACCTTGCTTGTGAGCCATCTAGTACAACGAGCGATGGCGCAATCTGGCGACGCTCGCGCCACATCCTCTCAGCGCAGTTGCGGCCATGCATGGCCGACGCACGTCACGGACGGGGGCATAAATGCCCTTGGCGCCGCCGCAGGCAGGCGCCGTGCGGCTTGCAAGCCGCCGTCGCGCGCCCGCCCTTCAAGGCCGGGACGGTGAACAAGCCACATCGTCTCAGCCTAGCATAGCATCGGCGGGTCGCGCGCGCTGTGACGCGCCACGCAATCGCGGCGTAGTAGCCAATAGATGAGGTACGCGGTTAGCCAGGCAGGGGGCGTCATGCAACGCGCACAGGTCACCACCACCCAGCCATCTCTGGCGCCTGCGCGCAAGCGGCGCGGCTGGCGACGATGGACGGCGCTGGTCGCGCGGGGCGCGCTGGCGCTCGCCTTCATCGCCACGCTGCTGCTGACCGTCACGCCGACGGGGCGCGCTGGCGTGCGCGCGGCGCTGATCCTGCCCGCGCTGCTGACGGCGACCGAGCCGCCGCCGCTGCTGATCGCAGGCGATCCCATCCGCCATACGCAGCGCTCTATCGCCTCGCAGGATGGCCCAGTCTACCTCGACATCTACGCGCCGACCATGCCCCCGCCGCCGATCCCCGGCACGCGCCAGGGACTGTTGCTGATCTCTGGCGTCGGCGACAATCGCGGTGTGCCGCAGTTCGTGAATCTGGCGCAGTCGTTGGCGCGCTCAGGCGTGGTGGCGATGACGATGACCACCTATACACTGATGGGCTACACACTGGCTCCGGCGACGGTGGATGCCGTGGTGCAGGCGACGCTGGCGCTGCAACACACGCCGGGGGTGAATAGCAGGGATGTCGGCATCGTCGGGCTGAGCGCGGGAGGCGCGCTCGGCGCGATGGCCGCCGCTGATCCGCGCATCCGCGACACGCTGGGCTTCGTGCTGACCTTCGGCGGCTACTTCGACGCCACCAACCTGCTGCGTGATATGGGGCGCCGCGCCTTGATGGTGGATGGCAAGCTGGTTCCCTGGCAGCCCGACCCGGTGCCGATTCAGGCGCTGGCCAATACCATCGCGCTAACGCTGCCCGGCGCCGACCAGAGCCTCATCTATTCCGGCTTCAACACCATCAACGGGCTCTCACTCTCGCCCGCCGATCAGGCGCGACTCTCGCCCGCCGGGCAGGCGGCCTATCACCTGCTGGTGGGTGATGAGCCAGACCGAGTGGCGGCCAATCTGGCGGCGCTGCCACCGCAGGGACACACGCTGCTGGCCAGCCTCTCGCCGAGCAGCGTCGTCGCGCAGATCCACGCGAAGGTCTATCTGCTGCACGACCAGAGCGACATCTACGTCCCCTACACGGAGTCGCGCGACTTCGCGGCGGCGCTGACCCGGCTGGGGCATCCGCACGAGTTCGTCGAGTTCAGCATCTTCCAGCATGTGGAGGTGAAATCGGGGCTGGGGATTGGCCAGACGCTGCACGATGGCTGGTCGCTCTACCAGATTCTGGTGGCGACGCTGGGCGCAGGCGCGTGAGGACGTGATGGGCGTGATGGAAAAAGCGGCGGGTACAAGGAGTCTTACATGCTGATCCTCTCGCTGATCTGGCTGGGGCTGGGCGTCGTCATCGGCGGCGTGGCGCTGGCTGCACGGCTGGCTCCAGCGCGCTGGGGCCGACTGGGCTGGCTGGGGGCGCTCGCGCTAGGAGCCATCGCCGCGCTGGCGGGCGGCTGGCTCGGCTCCACGCTGCTGGATCGCATCGAGGCGAGCCTGGTGGCTGTGTGGGTCAGCATTCTGGCGGTCAGCGTGGTCGGGCTGCTGGCGAGGAGGCAGCACGGTATGCCCACAGTCGAGTAAGACCGCAACATGCGAACGGCGGATTGATGCGCTTACGGCGTTCGCATGCCGACTCTGTGACCGTCGTGCCGACCCGGCTCAATCAGTGGCGTCAACCACAAGGGCCGCTGCGCGCTGCTGGTTCGCAGCGCGCAGCGGCCTGAATGTAGCGCAGGCGTGCTGAACCTGGCTTGCGCGTGGTATCACTCGAAGACGATCAGCGGCTTGATGACCCCATCCAGCTTCTTATCCATCACCTCGAACGCTCGCTCCATGTGCTCGAAGGCGGACGTGTGGCTGGTCATCACGGTGGGGTCAACCCGCTTCATCTCGAGAATGCGCAGCAGGCGCTCCATGCGCAGGCGGCCACCGGGGCACAGGCCCGTTGTAATGGTCTTTTCCGCCATGCCCACGCCCCACTCGACGCGCGGCACGTGCACGAACTCGCCCTCACCGTGGTAGCCACAGTTCGAGATGAACCCGCCCGCCTTGGTGACTTTGACGCAGCTCTGGAAGGTGATATCAGAGCCGAGCGCCTCGATCGCGGTGTCCACGCCGATGCCGCCTGTCAGCTCGAGAATGCGCGCGACCGCGTCTTCCTTGCTGAAGTCGACAATCACATCGGCGCCGAAGTGACGCGCGAGTTCCTGCCGCTTCGGCACGGACTCTACACCAATAATCAGGCCCGCGCCGCGTAGCTTCGCGCCCGCGGTCGCCATCAGTCCGACGGGCCCTTCGGCGAAGACCGCCACCGTGCCGCCAATAGGGATGTGGCCGTTCTCAGCGCCCATGAAGCCAGTAGAGAGCATATCAGCGCAGTACACGGCTGCTTCATCCGAGACGCTGTCGGGAATCTTCGCCATGTTGGCGTCGCCTTCGTTGACGTGGAAGTACTCCGCGAAGACGCCATCCTTGGTGTTGGAGAACTTCCATCCACCCAATGGCGCGCCCGATTGCGACGAGTGGCCCGCCTGGGAGGCTGGGTCGCCCCAGTCCGGAGTGATCGCGCCAACGAGCACACGGTCACCGGGTTTGAACAGTTTCACGTTGCTGCCCACCTGGTGAACCAGGCCGACCGCCTCATGTCCCAGCGTCAGGTTTTCGCGCGGGCCGATCGCTCCGCGCACCGTATGCGAGTCGGACGTGCAAATCAACGCGCGCGTGGTTTTGACGATCACATCATCGGGACCTGGGGTCGGGATCGGCTTATCGGCGAAACCAACACGCCCGATACCGCGCATAACAAATGCCTTCATGCCGCTTTGCTCCTTCGTTGTGACACACGTGTCACAGGCCAGCACGCGCCAGAACGCACTGCGGGGCTGGGAATCGCCTCCTCTGCGTCGCGCCGCCGACCCAGGAAGAGGTCGAGTCGTCAGCGCCCCCATCGTGCGCCGCGCGTCTGGTTCCACTTTGCGCGCTCTGCGCGCACTACGGACATCTACGACCAGGCAGCCACGTGATTGAGCCATGTGGACATCGTCTACACGCCATTCACGTCCACTTCGGATCCATCCTGGATCCGTCCGTACATCCTGTGCAATCCACACGGTTCGTTCCAAACGATCCTTGGGCGCTAGTCGTGAACGTCGCATGAGGACATCACAGCCACATCACAGCGGAGGCAGATAGTATCACAATGTTCCCTGGACCAGCCACGGACTATGGCGAGCCAAAGCCGCCCGTCTGGCAGGCGGGCACGGCGCGGCGTCCGGTAAAAGGCATCCGCCGCTGTCGTCATAGCCAGTAGGCGTCACTATATCAGAAGGCGAGGCGGGTAATGGCTGGCATCAGAAGCGGCGGGCGCTGTTGGGGCAGTCTGGCGCTGATCATTGGCGCGCTGGGGTTGCTGCTGGCGGGCTGCGGGCAGGTCTTCCCCGTCGCCAATACCGCGCCGCCTTCCGGCTGGACGGACATCACCCCGCCTGATAGTGGGCAGCGCGCGCAGTATGCCGTCAGCCCCGATATCCCCGGGCTGATCATCGCGACCATCGGCGGGCGTGCGCAGACCAGCGCCGATCCGCCGCCCGCCGCGCGGCTATGGCGCTCGGTGGACGGCGGCGCAAGCTGGCAATCGCTCGATAGCCTGTCGCCGCGCTCTGGCTCGTCGCTGATCA
Organism: Ktedonobacterales bacterium; assembly: GCA_036258195.1. GTDB lineage: Bacteria > Chloroflexota > Ktedonobacteria > Ktedonobacterales > JADMIN01 > JAKAIY01. The sequence continues at coordinate 4,592 of DATAED010000260.1, read as the reverse complement.
TGCCGCCGGGTGGGCATGGGCTGGTCATCTCAGTAGACGTCCTGGACGCCTCGGTCTCCATCAGCCGCGACGAAGGGATGAGCTGGCGCACGGTTCCAGTGAATACCATATCGGAAACCCTCAACCCTCCGACCCTCATCGACTGGCTCAGTGGCGCGGTCGGGCTGAATGGGCGGCTCTACACCAGCAGCGGGCGGTTTTTCTCCGTCAGCGACGATGGCGGGCTGACGTGGCGGACGATCGAGACGGACGCCGATCCGACAGTCACCCGCCAGTTCAGGGCCGCCATTGCGCCGCTCGACAGCAGCGGCGCCTCCTGGCTGCGTTTCGGCTCAAAACCGAATGCAACCAATACACCGGTCGTCGTAGAGCGCTCAGATGATGGCGGTACGACCTGGCGCATCATCGCGCCGCCCCTGCCCATCACCACGACTGTGATGTACAGCGCGCGACTCGCTACGAGCGGCGTCCATCCAGGTCGCGTCTGTGCGGCGGTGACGGTGAACGACAGCGCTCCCAACGTAGCTGCACCGCCGACCGTCACTCCTGCCTCGACCGCGCCGCCGCAGCCCAGCGTCTCGCCGGGAACGCAGGGCGCGGTCAGCTATCCAGCGCCGCTCGATAAGGACGTGGTGCTGCTGACGAGCGATGACGATGGCGCGACGTGGCATGGCGGCGTGGTGGAGGCGCTGCGCCGGCGCTTCGGTGGCGCGGTGCCGCCTGGCGTGCAAATGAGCGCCGACGGCTCGTGTTACCTGGCGACCCAACAGCAAAGCAGTCCATTCGATGTTGGCGTGGATGTGTTGGCGACGCTGTGGCGGCTGGCGCCCGGCGCGGCGCAGCCAGTGGCGCAGTGGGCGATGGCGGGCCGCCTCGTGCAGTTTCTGGCGCTGGCCCCTAACGGCGCGGGCGCTGGCGAGCGCGTCATCGCGTTGACGCGCATCTCCGGCCCCGGCGATGGCGATTCTGTCTCGTGCGGCCCCGGCTGCACCACCCTGCACGACGGCGGCTTCTACCGCCTGATCTGGCAGCCACTGGCGTTAAGCCCCCTCCCTCGGAGGGGAGGGGGTCAGGGGGAGAGGTTCCGCCAGCCCACACATAACAGCGCCCCCATCCTGTAGTGGATGGGGGCGCGATCATTGGTGAGTTGAAACAGCTAGGCCGTGGGCTCAGCGCCCTTGGCTGGGCGCGCGCGATTGCTCTCGCCGCCCTTCTTGCCGATCTGCGCATAGAACTCTGAGCCGCGACGTCGCTTGGTCGTTTCCCCTCCCTTGCGGCCAATCTCCGTGTAGAACTCCGAACCGTGTTCGCGCCGCACAGTGTCGCCGCCCTTCTTGCCAATCCGCGAGAAGAACTCGGCGCCGTACTTTTCACGCACAGCCTGTCCACCACGCCGCGCTTCCGCTGTCCCCGCCACAGGACCACGCTTGCGGCCTGGGCGCTTTGCCTGGTCCGCCATCGTCACGCTCCTCACTGGCGCTCATGCGCCATCTGCTTAGTGCGGTCTCACTCGCACAAACCAATTTTCGCACGTCGCTTGTCTTCAATCAAGGAAGCGACATGGCGCGATGCACATATGACGAACGACCCCCGCCCTGAGTTACATAATTCGACGGCAAAATGGCGTAAATAGTGACCGATTACATACCCGAAGAGGCCATACCGCTTGGGCAAATCGAGCCAGCGAGCGTGGTATACTGACCTCCGCCTGCTCGCACTGCCAGGGCGAGCGCGAGTTCGTGCGGTGTCGGCGCTTCACGTCTGCGACCTGTTGGCAATCCTCAGTGATCGCTCAGGATCATCGCGGCGGAGGCGGTCAGCGATGGAGAGCAACGCACAGTGGCAGGAATACCCTCGCGAGTCGTCTTCACCGACCCGCATGCCCTCCTCAGCGGCGAGCCACGGACGCCCGCCGGGCCGCGCTGGTATGCGCTGAGCCTGCGCGCCCAGGGGCTGCGCGAGACGGCCTCCTTCGACAAGCTGCTGGCTCCCCATGCGCTCTATGACCGCGTGCGCCCGCATCCCTATCAGTTGCGCGTCGTCGAGCAGGTCTTGCGCGAGAAGGCGCCCGCCGCTATCCTGGCCGATGAGGTCGGGCTGGGCAAGACCATCGAGGCCGGGCTGATCTATAAGGAGCTGGCGCTGCGGGGTGTCGTGCGCTCGGCGCTGGTGCTGGCGCCCAAGGCGCTGCTCTCGCAGTGGCAGGAAGAGCTGAGCGAGCACTTCGACGAGGACTTCCTGCTCACCGATGAGAAACGCTTTCGCGGCTTCGACCGCGAGCCGCGCGTCATCTGCTCGCTGCCGCAGTTCGTGCGCTCATTCGACCAGATCGGCGCACGCGGCTGGGATATGCTAATCGTGGACGAGGCGCACCTGCTGGCCAATCCGCAGGCCAAGCGGCGCATCGCCGTCAGCCAGTTGCGCGCGCGCTGGCGGCTGCTGCTGACAGCCACGCCCGTCGCCAACAAGCTCACTGATTTGTACAGCCTGATTGACTTGGTCACGCCGGGCAAGCTCGGCACGTTGCGCGAGTTTGAGGCCGAGTACGTCGCCGACCCTGGCGTGGCGCGCACGCTGCGCCGCGACCGCGCTCCCCGGCTGCGCGCCATCACGCGCGATGTGATGTGCCGCACGCGCCGGGCCGACACTGACATCAGCTTCGTCGGGCGCTCGGTGGATACGCGCAGTGTGCAGGCTGCGCCCGCCGAGGATGCCCTGATCGCCGATGTCACCGACTACCTGCGCCGCCTCTATCGCCGCGCGCCCACCTCGCGCGCCAATCGCGGCGCGGTCATCCGCGAGATCATGGCGCTGCAACAGTCGCTCAGCAGCAGCCCGCGCGCCATCGAAGAATCGCTGCGCAGGCGCGCAGAGAAGCGGCCCGACGAGCGCGCCGCCCTGCTGGCGCTGGCCGACCGCTGCCGCGACATCATCAGCGCCAAAGAGCGGCTGCTGCTGGAGACGGTGGCCGAGATTGGCGACGAGCCAGCGCTGGTCTTCACGCTGCGGCTGGATACAGCGGCCCGCCTGCGCGAAGTAACGCAGGCCAGCGGGCGCTCGGCGGACTGCTACATCGGCGCGCTGAGCCGGGCCGAGCGCGAGGCGATGGTGCAGCGCTTCAACGGCGGCGCGCTCCAGACCTTGATCGCCACCGATGCGGGCGCTGAGGGCTTGAACCTCCAGCAGCGCTGCCACGTCGTCTTCAACTATGATCTGCACTGGAATCCCATGCGCATCGAGCAGCGCATCGGGCGCGTGCATCGGCTGGGGCAGCCGCACGATGTCGCCGTCTACAATTTCGTGCTCAAAGACACCGTGGACGACTACGTGCTGCAACTGCTCTACCAGAAGATCAACCTCTTCACGATGACCATCGGCGCGCTAGAGACGGTGCTGGCCGAGGCGCAGGAGGGCGAGATCGATCTGGAGGAGCGCATTCTGGAGATCGTGCTGGGCAGCGCCAATGGCGACGAGCTACGCGCGCAAGTCCAGTCGCTCGGCGATGAACTCTTGCAGGCGATGGGCCGCCAGCGCGCGGCGGAATCGCTGACGGTGGAGGCGCTGGGGTGAAGTGGTTCTGGCAGCGACGCAAAAAACCTGAGCCGTCCGCAGCGGCCTCCGCCGAGCGCGAGGCCAGGGAGGCTCGCGCCGACGCTGGGCGCGGATCAGTGGCCACAGCGCCACGACCCGCTGGCTCCAGCGGTCGCCTGGCCTCCACCGCCGAGCTGCGCGACGAACTGCTGCGCTTCACGCGCGATCTGCTGAATGCGCAGGGCGTGCGTGTGCGCGCCGAGGACGACGATCTGATCATCGCCACGCTGGCCGATGGCTCGACCGCGCGCTACACGACAACGCTGGCGCGGGCGCGCGACGAGGAAGAGACCACGCTGCTGACACAGGGCGCGCCGACGCTCGAAGCCTTCTTCGATGAAGCGGCGCAGCGCAGCCGGGTGGTGGCGCTGCGGCTGCCCGCCGTGGCCGACGCCGCCACGCTGGCGCGCGAATGGCTGGCCCCGCTGACGGAGCGCTGCGGGCGCTGCGTCGGGCCAGGCGGCGAGCCGTGGCTGGCGGGCGCACCATCCTGCGATGTCTGCCCGCTGCGCGCCGGACGCTTCGCACTCGCCTGGGAGCAGCCGCCCATCGGCGCGCGCATCATCAGCCAGCAGGACGCGCAGAGCGTGGAGCTGGTCTATCGCCTGATTGGCCGCGACCGCAGCGGCCGCCGCGATGAGTGGCTGCGGCTGGCCTTCGACGCCGCCGGGCGCCCGCTCACGCCGCTCTCGCTCGACCTGCTGAGCGGCGCGCAGCCCGCCGAGCCAACTGCGGCGAGCGCGGCCAGCCTCGCCGAGGCCAGCGCCCGCGCGCAGGAGCGGCTGCGCCCAGCGCTCGACGCCTGGGATGTGGCCCTCCAGCAGCGCGTCGGCGACGACTACCAGCGGCGCGTGGCGGAGGTCACGGCGACACACGAGCGGCTGCGGCGCGAGCGGCCCGATGAGGCGCGCAGTGTCGAGGCGGCGCTGGAGCGCGAGCTGGCCGGCCTCGCGGAGGTCTACAGCGTCGAGATCGAGGCACGGCTGGCGAGCGTCATCTTC
>DATAED010000259.1:0-2785 GCA_036258195.1 Ktedonobacterales bacterium | reverse complement strand
GATGTGGTTCGCTTCTCCAGTCCACGCATGGCGATGCGCCGTGCGCCGATACGTTCGGAGGTGATGCGAATGGAGAGTGCGCACGCAGACGACCCGGCGGCCACGCGGAGTGATCACGCTGGTGAAGCCCCCGAACGCCTCTACGCGGCGCAGGCGGCGGCTGAGCTGCTCGGCATCCATCGCACCACGCTGTACCTGGCCGTACGCAAGTTGAAGCTCGTCCCGGACGCCTACACGCCGGGCGGCCATGCGCGCTTCCGTCGCGAGACGCTGGAGCGCTTCCGCGACCGTCTGACGCTCGATTCGGCGACCGGCGGCGATGGCAGCATCGCGCGGGCGGTGGCGCGCGTGGTGGCTGCGCTCTCGCACTTCACCACGCTGCAGCCAGTCTGCGAGGCGATAGCCGATGCCGCGCTGATGGCCTGCCCCGGCTTCGAGACGTGCATCGTGCTCGACCGCGAGCATCACTGCCCCAGCGGCTACGATCTGCGGCTGCTGACGGAGCGCGGGCTGCCCGAGCGCATCCGCCTCGAATATCGCTTCCTGCGCCGCCGCCCCGGCCTCGATTTCATCACCGCGCTGGTGGCGCGCAGCCAGACGCCATTCCTGTGTGGCGATCTCCTCGCCCCCGGAGCTGCCGTGCCAGAGGGTGGCCTGCTGACACTATCTGACGCTGGCTATCGCAGTTGTGCGGCGCTGCCCTGTGTCTCGGATGATGCGACGCTGGGCATCCTGATGTGCCTGGGACGTGCGCCGTGCGACCTGAGCGAGCCGGAGTCTGTGGCGCTGGGCAATCTGGCCGACGTGTTGACGGTGGCGCTGCGACGCGAGCGGCGCGAGGAGGCGACCCGCCGCCAGTCCGCGGCCATTGGCGAGCTGATGCGCTGGGCGCAGCTTCCGGCCAGCGATAGCGGCGATCAGTTCAGCGAGGTGCGGCGTATCTGTCGGCAAGGCGTGCGCGCGCGTCTGGTCGGCGAATGGGGCCTGGACGAGAGCAACGTCCCAGCGCCGCTGGCCGATCTGCTGCGCGCCGCCGCCAACGCCGCCGCATCTCAGCGCGCCGAGTGGATCGACCAGGACGGTCCGCGCATCGCGCTCGCCATCCCGGGGCAGGCGCTGGGGCAGGCTCCGGCGCGCCCGGCGGCGGTCGGCGCAGTCTGGCGGCGTCGGGACTTCGGGGCTGGATTTGATGCTGGCATGGAGCTGGCGCTGCTGCAGGTGTACGCGCAGGCGTGCGCCGCCATCGCCAGCCGCTAGCGCATGGCCGCGCTGGCAGCGACTTCTCGCAGGCGAACTCAGCGGGCGCCATTCCGGCGCCTGTCTTGCATAACAGACAACAGACGCCTGACAGCGAAGGAGTGCGCTGGCTGGATGCCCGATCCCCGCGACACACCGGCGAGAAGGGAAGCGAAAGAGGCGAGATGACTACCTATCCTGAGGCCCCCAACTGGGATCTGACTGTGCGGCTGGAAGGCTCCTGTCGCCACTGCGGCGCCGATCTCAGTGGCGAGGCTCGTGTGCGCGCGACGACCGACTGGGTCGCGCGCTATTACGCCGACGCAGCGTTCCAGCGCGTCATCAATCAGGCGATTGCGCGCCGCCATATGGAGCGCCACCAGCGTATCTGCCCTGCGGAACGCATCGCGGCGCAGCGGCAGCCCGCCTGGGCCGTCTCGGCCTGACCCGCGCACGTGGGCTCACGGCTTGCATTGCCATTCGCGCCAGCTATAGCCATCGCGCTTGAAGATCTGGTACGCCGCATGAATGTTGGCGTCGGCGTTGAAAGGCGACTGGCTGGCGTACGAGGTCGTATTCCAGGTGCTGGGGTAGAGGATCTGGAAGACCCCGCTGGCGTGGCTATTGAGGATCGGGTACGAGTTCCAGGCGTTCGGGTCGTAGCCCGACTCGCACTTCGAGATCGCCAGCGCGCCCTGTGAGTATGACCCAAAGACCGCCACGATCTCATTGATGACAGCCTGCTGGCCGGGATTCGCGCCCGCTGGCGGTCGGAACGCATTGGCGGGCTTGGGTGTGGGGGTCGGCGTGGGCAGCCAGGGCGCGGCGTTGGCATAGGTGTGCAGCGGCCCGTTCACGTCCAGCGCCGCCGCCTGCCCCAGCGGCGTCGAGAGCGCCAGCGCGCTCACCAGGATCGCCGTGACGATCATCGACACGGCGAACTGCGTCACTGCGGAGCGCGGCCCCTTGTGGCGCGGCACGACTGTGACCGTTGGCGGTCGGTAGCGGCGCGCGCCAGGGATCAGCGTAGTAGGGGCAGCGCTGGCGGCATTGGCTTTGGCCAGCGCGCGCTGGCGCTCGGAGCCTGACTTGAGCGGCGCCAGCGCGCGCGTGGGCTGCGCGTCGGCTGGCGGCGTAGGTGTGGCGGCGCCGGTTGTGCGTCGCGCTCGGCTCGCGCTGGTCAGCGTGCGCGTCGTGTGTGTTGGCAGCGTCATCGGCTGGTCGAGCGCTGCGGTCGCGTCATCGGCGGCAGGAGCGCTATCTGGCGCGGCGTAGCGCTGCGTGGGCGCCTGGTCGATGGGCGGCTGGCGGTCTGGCTGCGGTCGCCTGGCGCCACGCTCACGCTGCTGACCCACTCGCGCTCTCCTCCCATTGTCGCCCGCACGGCGCAATCCATGCGCGACATCGCTCGCGCCCCTCATGCAAGCTCTGTCCAGGCTGAGTATGCCGCATCTGCGGGCAGGCGGTCAAACGCGCGGCGCCTCCGTAGCCCGATGGTCACTGGCGCCTCGCAACCGCCTCGACGCCGTGCGAGCCGGGAGAACAGTAG
>DATAED010000258.1:0-5180 GCA_036258195.1 Ktedonobacterales bacterium | reverse complement strand
GGCCAAGCCCGATACCGGCGTCATCGCGTAGAGACGACCTCACCCCCCAGCCCCCTCGCCCACAAGGCGAGGGGGAGCCGGAACGCCACTCCGCATAGACTTCGGAAGCCCAAAGCCCCTCTCCCGCCGCGGCGGGGGAGGGGTCGGGGTGGGGGCTACCGACATTGATGAGCGCGGCGCTTCCTACGTCCCGGCGAATGTCACCATCGTGCTGATGGTCTTCATGGTGATCAGCAGATCGAGCAGCGGCGACTGGTGGCGGATGTAGTAGAGGTCATATTGCAGCTTGCGCAGGGCGTCTTCTTGCGTGTTGCCGTAGCGATAGCGCACCTGCGCCCAGCCGGTCAGGCCGGGCTTGACGGCGAGGCGGGCGCGATAGTACGGAATCTCGCGCGCCAGCGTCTCTACGAACTCCGGACGCTCCGGGCGCGGTCCGATGATGCTCATCTCGCCGCGCAGCACATTGATGAGCTGCGGGACCTCGTCGATGCGCGAGCGGCGCAGGAACTTGCCCACCCGCGTGATGCGCACATCATTGGTCTGCGCCCACTGCGGGCCGACGCCGTGCTCGGCGTCCACCACCATCGAGCGCAGCTTCACGATGCGAAACGGCTTGCCGCCCAGCCCCAGCCGCATCTGTGTATAGAACAGCGGCCCACGCGAATCGACCGTGATGATGAGCGCCAGCAGCGGCGACACGATGACGAAGATTGTCAGCCCGATCACTGAGAGAAGGATGTCCATGACGCGCTTCCACATGGCGTAGAGGTTGGCGCGCAGCGAGTGCGCTTCATCGGGCAGCACCAGCGACCACAGCCGCTCTGTCATATGCTCGATGGGCAGACGCCCGGTAATCTGCTCGTAGAGCCGCGTCATTGGCGTAACCTGCACACCAGATTCGTAGCAGGCCAGCAGGCCTTCGAAGACATCGGCTGGCACATCGTTGGTGTAGGCCATCACCAGCTCGGTGACGCCGTATTCCGCCACCAGCCGCCGCAGATCGCCGCCTGCGCCCAGGTAGCGCTGCGGATCATCGACCGATGTCAACTCGCCTTCGCTGGCCACCAGCCCCAGCAGTTCGTAGTCGCCCGCCGCCTCGTCCTTCAGCGTCTGCCAGATCAGGTCGGCCTCGTGACCCGCGCCCACCACCAGCGCGCGGCGACGGAAGCCCGTCCAGCCGATCAGGAAGATGCGCGCGGCGCGCCACAGTCCCACCAGCACCAGCGAGAGCGCGGCATAGTAGACGATGAAGCGGCGGGGCAGCGAGCCAGGCTGCGAGAAGAAGAAGGTCGCCAGATAGACCACCAGCACCTCGACCACGATCAACGCCAGCCGACGCAGGCTGGCGCCGACGCGCGCCGCGATGCGCAGGTTGTAGTAATCGTTGCTGGAGGCGATCAACAGCCAGAGCGCAGGCAAAATGAAGAACCAGTGGGCCTGCGAGCCGATGAAATCGGCATTGAACTTCACATGCAGATGGATGGCCTGCGCGTGCTGCGCCCATAACGCCAGCGCCACGAAGACGGAGATCTCGCTGGCGACTACGTCTCCCGCCATCAGCAGGAGGCGCCGCTCCGAGACGGGCATTTGCAGGGCGCGTGGCGGGCGCGTCTGGCTCTGGCGCCGCATGCGCTCGCTGGCCGCATCCACAGGCGCCGTGTAGAGCTCGTCGATCTCCTTCGTCATCGATGGCCTCCCTGTGTTTGCGTTTCCAGCGGCGTTTCCAGCCCGTTAGGGGCGGCGTCGCGCGGCGCTGGCGAGCCGCCAAAGAGCAGGCCGCGCCAGAATCCCAGCCCCCAGGCGACATGCATGGTTGCGAAGACCAGCGGCAGCCGAGGCAGCAGCAGCCATCCGGATCGCCCCTCTCGCCGCGCTACTCGCGCCGACGCCGAGAGGTTCAGCAGCGCATAGAGCGCGATGATCGCCGTCCATGCGACACGCGCCGCTTCGTTGAGCGACGCAAGCGCCCCGCCAAAAAGCAACGCGCAGACAAATGCGGGCGCGACGAGCTGGCGCGGCTTGAGGGATGCGGGGTGCAGCTTCAGCGTGTTGGTGCGATCGGCGCCATAGGCGAAGTACTGCCGCGCCAGCGCGCCCAGCGTCTGCCGACCGAAGTAGGTCGAGCGAATGGCAGGCGAGAGATAGATGCGCCCACCGGCGCGCCGCAGCCGATAATTCAGCTCGTAGTCTTCGTTGACGCGCAGGCGCTCATTGAACCCGCCGACCGCCAGCAGCGCATCGCGCCGCCACGCGCCCATATAGACGGTATCGGTATATTGCGGCGTCTCGCTGACATGGAAGGCGGTCGGCACGCCGAAGCGCGATGCCCCTGCGGCGGCGATGGCGCGGCCCATCGGCGTCTCGCCCTGCGGCTCCATGCGCCCACCGACGTTGACCGCGCCGCTCTGCGCCAGCGCCTGCACGCACTGGCGCACGTAGTCGGGCGCGATGATGGTGTGGCCATCCACCCGCACGATGATGTCGCCGCGCGCCTGCCGCAGCGCCAGATTCAGCCCAAACGCCTGACGCCGCCGTGGATTCTCGATCACGCGGACGCGCTCGGCGCCGGGGAGGCTGGCGATGACCGCGCGAGTGCGGTCGTCGCTCTGGCCATCGGTGACCAACACATCGAGGCGAGCAGCGGGGTAGCGCTGGCTGAGAACCGCGCCGAGGCTGCGCGCGATGAAGGCTTCCTCATTGCGCACCGGCATGATGACCGTCACGAAGGGATCAGCCATCCTCATGCGCCTTTCTCTCGCCGCTCTCCGCCATTCGTCGCCGGGCCGCGCACGATGCCCATGCACAGCCCCCAGCAAAAGGCGAGATGCTCCAGCGTGATCAGCGGCCAATAGCTCATCGCGCGCAGCAGTCCCACCCGCCTGCGCAGCCGCCACGCCAGCAGAGGCGCCAGCAGCGCCGCCCCGCCGTGGCGGATCATCTCGGTCGTCGGCGTGCGTCCATTGCGCCAGTTACGCGACAACACCGCCGCGCCGAATCCATAGCGATAGAGTTCACGACACAGGCCGCGCACTGTGCCAGGGGAGCCAAAGTGTGTGACGGCCCCTCTGGAGGCCAGTAACAGCGCATACCCCTGTTGTTTGAGCCGGAACGATAGATCGGCGTCCTCGGCCCAGACGCCGGAGCGCTCGGCGAACCCGCCGACCTGCGCCAGCGCGTCGCGCCGGAAGGCGACGTTGGCCGTCAGCAGATAGTCCACCACACCGTTGCGCGTGCGCTGGCGGTAGAACTGGCAGGCACCGAGATAGTCGCTGACCCAGCCCGGCGCGGCGACGTTGCGCAGCGGCCCACCTGCTCCGGCGGCGTCGGCTCCGGCGGCCAGCGCGCCGACGACCTGCTCTAGCCAGTCGGCGTCGGCCACGCAATCGGCGTCGATGTAGGCGACCACATCGGCGGTAGAGGCGCGCGCGCCAGCATTACGAGCGCTGGCGGGGCCGCCGTTGGGCTTGCGCAGCACGCGGCCCGCGCCCCCAGCCCAATCGGCCATCACCCGCTCGGCTCGCGCTGCGGTGTCGTCGCTGGAGCCGTCATCTACCAGGATGATCTCGTAGCGGTCGCGGGGATATGTCTGCGCGCACAGCGAGGTCAGCAGCCGCTCGACATGTGCCGCGCTGTTGTAGGCGGGGATGACGACACTGACGCTCATCGGCGTCGCTGGCGCTGATGCGAGAGGCGCCGCTCCACGGGACTCCATACCACGCTGCCTCTGCCCGCCCCCACGCCCGGCGCCAGAGCGTCCTGCGCGGGGAAAACCGACCGCGTCCCGCGCATCCATCGGGCGGAACACTCTACCTATCCGCTCATACCATACCATGATTGCTTTTGTGAGAGATAGATGAATACCGCAAAAGTCCCTGCGCAGAAGCGTGTGTGAGACAATGGCAGGACGAGCGACCTCACCCCCTAACCCCCTCTCCCACGGGGCGAGGGGGAATCGGAAGCTCCCCTCTCCCGCCTTGGCGGGGGAGGGGTTGGGGGTGGGGGCTACCCGCCAGCGCCAACACGAACAGGGGTACGGTTTGACGCGCATTCTCTACATCACGGATTCGCTGATCGCTGGCGGCATCGAGTCGCAACTGGTCGAGCTGATCCAGCGGCTCGACCGCGACCGCTTCGAGCCGCACGTGCTGACCTTCTACAAGATGCCGACGCACAGCCCGCACTTCCTGCCGCAGCTCCGCGACCTGGGCGTTCCCGTCACCACGCTCGATCTGGGCTGGGGCGCGCGCGACAAGCTTGCGGCCACCCGCCAGATCATCGCCGAGACGTGGCGGCTGCGCCCGCAGATCGTGCAGGCGGAGAACTATCACGCCAACCTGCTCACCCGCGCCGCGCGCGCCCTCATGCCGCCCGCCACGAAGCTGGTGGGCACGCATCGCGGCGTCTACACGCCCCACCAACTGCGCTACGAGAAGCTGGAGCATCGCTTCTGCGACGCATTCGTCGCCAGCGCGGGCCATCTGCGCCGCCAGCTCATCGAGCAGGCGGGCGTGCCCGCCGACCGCGTCGTGGTCATCCCCAATAGCATCGACGTGGAGCGCTTCAGCGGCGCGGCGGAGCGCGGGGCGGCGCTGCGCGCGCGGCTGGCCCCACAGGCGCGGCGGATGCTGGTCAGCATGGGGCGCGTCTCCGACCAGAAGCGCATGCACCTGATCGGCGAGGCGCTGGGGATGCTCCAGGGCGAGGGCTGCGCGCTGGCCGACACGCGCATCTACATCGTCGGGCAGTCGCAGAACCAGCAGTATCAGCGGCTGCTCGACGACGCCATCGCGCAGTACAGCTTGCAGGACATCCTCATCCATCTGCCCGTCACGGATGCGCCAGAGGAGTATTTTGCCGCCAGCGACGCCTCCATCCTCTACTCCATCGTGGAGGGGCTGCCAGTGGTGGCGCTGGAGTCGCTGGCGGCGGGCAAGCCCGTGTTGCTCTCGGAGGAGGCCAACGCCAGCGAGGTCATCGCGGATGGCGTGACCGGCTGGACGGCGCCGACGTATAATCTGGCCGCCTTCGCCCGGCGCCTGCGGATGGTGATCGAGGCGCCCGCCGAGACGCTGGCGGCGATGGCGCCCGCCTGCCAGGCGCAGGCCGCGCAGTTCAGCGCCGCGACGCTGGCCCGCCGCTACATGGCGTTCTACGATGCGCTGCTGGCCGCGCCGCCCGCC
>DATAED010000257.1:0-5607 GCA_036258195.1 Ktedonobacterales bacterium | reverse complement strand
CCGACCTCGTGGGCGACAATGTCGGCGACTGCGCGGGCCGCGGCGCTGACATTTTCGAGTCCACCGCCGCCGAGAACATCGGCGCGATGATTTTGGGCGCGGGGGTGGCGCTGTCGCTGGCGGGCGGCGTCGCGGCGCATGCGGACGCGCGTTGGGTGATCTTCCCGCTGGTCGTCGTGGGGCTGGGCATCCTCTGCTCGCTGCTGGGGCTGGCCATGGTGCGCAAGGGCGCGGTGCGGGAGCCAGGGCAGGCGGGTGGCCGAGATCCGGGCGAGATTGCCATGGGCCAGCTCAACGTCGGCTTCTATACGACAGCGCTCGCTTCGGCGATCTGCATCGTCGGCGCGTCGTACTTCCTGCTGTCGCCCGTCACCACCTACTGGTGGGCGTTCGCGCTGGCGGGCCTGGTCGGCATCGCCAACAGCATCGCTTTCGTCTTCATCACGCAGTACTACACCGCTGGCACCTTCCGCCCGGTGCGTGAGATCGCCGAGGCGGCTCGCACGGGTCCCGCGACGGTCATCATTCAGGGCATCGCCATCGGCTACGAGAATGTGGCGCTGCCAGTGCTGGCGATTGGCGTGGCGCTGGGCCTCTCCTACTGGCTTGGCACGTTGGCAGGTCTCGGCTCGCATGGCGTGGTCAGCACGGGTGGCATCTACGCCACTGCTGTCGCGACGATGGGCATGCTGATGAGCGCGGGCTACATCCTGGCAATGGATACCTTTGGCCCGATCACCGACAACGCGGGCGGCATCGTGGAGATGAGCGACTCGCCGGAGTCGGTGCGTGACATCACCGATGCGTTGGACGGCGTGGGCAACACGACCAAGGCGCTGACGAAGGGCTACGGCATTGGCTCGGCGGCGCTGGCGGCGTTCTTGCTCTTCAGCGCCTACCTCGACATCATCTACCGATATCGTGTGGACATCCAGAAGCTGCCGCAAGGGATTGCCAATCTGGCGTACTCGGTGAATCTCGCCAACCCGCCCGCGTTCATCGCGGCGCTGATCGGCGCGATGCTGATCTTCCTCTTTAGCTCGTTCGCCATCCGCGCGGTCAGCACGACCGCGCAGGCGATGATCCAGGAAGTGCGTCGCCAGTTCAAGGCCGAGCCGAAGATCATGACCGGCGAGGTGACGCCTGACTACGCCCGGTGCGTAGACATCAGCGCCTCTGCTGCGCTGCGCCAGATGGTCATTCCGGGCGTGCTGGTGGTAGCGACGCCGATTCTGGTCGGCATGCTGCTCGGGCCAGAGCCAGCGGCGGCGCTGCTGATGGTCGGCACGATTGGCGGCATCCTGATGGCGCTCTTCATGAACAACGGCGGTGGCGCCTGGGACAACGCCAAGAAGTACATCGAGGCGGGCTACCTGAAGGATGAGAACGGCAAGCCGCTCGGCAAGCACACGCCAGCGCATGACGCCAGCGTGGTCGGCGACACGGTCGGCGATCCGTTTAAGGATACCGCTGGCCCATCGCTCCACATCGTCATCAAGCTGTTCGCCACGATCACGCTGGTGATGGCGCCGCTCTTCCTGGCGCTGCACCCATAGAACGCGCTCGCCCAACCGAAACGACGCTGGCCTGTTGTACACTGCTACAACAGGCCAGTGTTTTTTTGTGTGGAGTGGCGATCATGCGACGTGGACGGCTCATCATCCTCCTTCTGCTGTGCGTGGCGCTGGTGGGCTGCGGCGCGACCTCTGGCACAGTGACCTACGGTTCGCAAGGTTTCAATCAGCCGAGCGCACAGGCGAGCTCGTCGACTGCGTCGGCGAGCGCCGCGAACGGGAGCGGCGTGACGGGCTTGCAGGTCTTCGTCGAGCCTGCGGCGGGCGAGACGCCGATATTGCACGCCATAGCGGGGGCGCAGCGCTCGGTGTGGGTCGAGGTCTATCTGCTCACCGACCGCAATGTCATCAATGCGCTGGAGGACGCGGCGCAGCGCGGCGTGCAGGTGCGCGTGCTGCTGGAGTTGAACCCCTATGGCGCGGGAACGGTCAGCCCGCAGGAGACGCTGCAGGAGCTACAGGCGGCAGGCGTGCAGGCGGAGGGTGCAGATTCCGCCTATCACTACACGCATGAGAAGGCCATCATCGTCGATGGCGCGACGCTGCTGATCCTGACCGCTAATCTCACCAAATCGGCGCTGGGCGGGTCGTCCTATGCTGACAACCGCGAGTACGGCATCGTGGATTCAGCGGCGGCGGATGTGCAGGAGGCGGCGAGCATCTTCCAGGCGGACTGGCAGCGCACGACGCCGACCCTCAGCGATCCCAATCTGGTGGTCAGCCCGGTCAATGCGCGGGCGCGCATCTCGGCCTTCATCGCAGGCGCACGCTCGACGCTGCTGGTGGAGGACGAGGAGATGTACGACCAGCAGTCGGAGAATGCGCTGATCGCGGCGGCGCAGCGTGGCGTGAATGTGGAGGTCGTGCTGCCCCAGCCGAGCGGCGCATCGAGCGCTGATCCGGATGTCAGCCGGCTCTTGCAGGGCGGCGTCCACGTACGCTATATCTCGAACGTTTACATGCATGCCAAGATGATGGTGGCGGATGGCCATCTGGCCTTCGTCGGCTCGGAGAACTTCTCCGCCACCTCGCTAGATCAGAACCGCGAACTGGGCATCCTGATCGCCGACCAGACGGTGATCGCGACGTTGACGCAGACGTTTCAGCAGGACTGGTCGAGCGCGCAGGCGGCGTGAAGAAAGGGAGCGGATAGATGGTGCTGGAGATTGCGTTGTTTACGGCGGTACCGGGCAAGGGCGCGGAGCTACGCAGGGGATTCCTGGCGGCGCTACCCATCATTCGCGGGGCGCAGGGCTGCCGATCGGCGACGATGCGTCAGCAGGTGGAGGATCCCGAGCAGTTCGCGCTACTGATCGAGTGGGAGACGTTGGACGACCATATCGTTACGTTTCGCAGCGGGCCGCGCTTCCCGGAGTATCGCAGCCACATCGACGGGCTGTTCGCGGGCGCGCCCGTCGTGAACCACTATGAGATGGTCGAGGGCTAAGCCTCAGCACGCCGTCTCGGAGCGGTATTCGGTGACGTCGCAGACGGGCTGGTAGCCGATGGATTGGTAGATGTGGTTGGAGGTCGGGTTGGCCAGGTCGGTGAAGAGAAAGACGAACTGGCGCCCGCCATCCAGCAGCGTCTGGCTGAGCGCGGCGGTGAGCGCGCTGGCATAGCCGTGGCCACGCGCTTCGGGCGGCGTGTAGACCGGCCCGATACGGACGCCATGCGGCGTGGGGCCGCCGTAGCCTGCCAGGGAGACGGGCGAGCCGCCGACCTGCCAGAGATACATGCCGCTGGACTCGAAGCGCAGCCGCCGGTCGATCTGCGTTTCAATCCAGGGGTCGTCTTGCCCGGCGAGCGCCTCCGCGGAGAAGGCGCGCAGCCACTCGCGCAGGATGGGGCGGTCAGCCTCCGCGATGCGTCGCATCTCGCCCGCGATCCCCTGCGGCGCGATGACCTGCTCCAATCGGTAGATGCGCTCGCGGAGCTCGGCATGCGCGCGCTGCCCGGTCAGCGCCTGCCACTGCGCGGTGTAGCGAGCGGCTAGCGCGTCGGGGCCGATCACGCCGGGGAGGCCGAGCGCCATGTCGCGCACATCGGCGGCTACCAGGTGCAGCGCCTCATCAAGCTCCCGGTCTGACAACATAGCGGGATGCGAGAGGATAAGGTTGAAGGGCGGCGTGGCCATGGCGACCAGCACGACAGCGCCGTCATCATTCATTACCAGCAAGAGGTAGGGGGCGCGCGGGTTGCTCGTTTCGCCACGCAGCACCGTCGTCAGGATGCCAATTTGCAGGCAGTGCTCGGCCTCGCGCTGGAGCAGAAATGGCAGCGCGAGGCCGGTGAAGGCGGGCAGGTCGGTATAGAGTCGGAGGCGCATGACCTGGCTCCTCTCTGGCGCGGCCCCCTCCCCCAGCCCCTCCCCCGCTTTGCGGGAGAGGGGAGTTGCGCTGGCCGGGCGGGTCGCGCACAGCCAGGCGTCGCGCTTGGGACAGGATTAGAGCGGCAGGTTGCCGTGCTTCTTGGGTGGGTTGGTGTCGCGCTTGTTCTTCAGCATGTCGAGAGCGACGATCAGCTTTTGGCGCGTATGGCGTGGCTGGATGACCTCATCCACATAGCCACGTGCGGCGGCGATGTAGGGGTTGGCGAACTTCTCCTGGTAGTCGGCCACCAGCTCGGCCTGACGCGCCTTTGGGTCTTTGGCGCTGGCGATCTGATCCTTGAAGATGATGTTGACCGCGCCGTCCACGCCCATCACCGCGATCTCGGCGGTGGGCCAGGCGTAGTTGATGTCGCCGCGCACATGCTTGCTGCTCATGACATCATAGGCGCCGCCGTAGGCCTTGCGCGTGATGACCGTCACCTTCGGCACGGTGGCCTCGCAGTAGGCGAAGAGCAGCTTGGCGCCATGGCGGATGATGCCGCCGTGCTCCTGCGCCACGCCCGGCAGGAAGCCTGGCACATCCACGAAGGTCACGATGGGGATATTGAAGCAGTCGCAGAAGCGCACGAAGCGGGCCGCCTTGTCCGATGAATTGATGTCGAGCACGCCCGCCAGCACATTCGGCTGCTGGGCGATCAGCCCAACCGAGCGGCCATTCAGGCGGGCGAAGGCGACGATGATGTTGCGCGCGAACTGCTCCTGCACCTCGAAGAACGAGCCGCGATCTACGACCGCGCGCAGCACATCCTTCATGTCGTAGGGCTTGTTGGGGTTATCGGGGATGATGCTGTCCAGCGCCTCGTCGGCGCGGCTGACGGGGTCGTCGGTCGGCTCGGCGGGCGCATCCTCCATGTTGTTCGCTGGAAGGTAGCTGAGCAGTTTGCGAATCTGGCGCAGGCAGTCGATCTCGCTAGGCATGGCGAAGTGCGCGACGCCACTGGTGGCGTTGTGGATGGTCGCGCCACCCAGCTCATCGAACGTGACATCCTCATGCGTGACGGTTTTGAGGACGTTGGGGCCGGTCACGAACATGTGGCTCGTCCCTTCGACCATGAAGATAAAGTCGGTGATGGCGGGCGAATAGACCGCGCCGCCCGCGCACGGCCCCAAGATGGCAGAGATCTGCGGGATGACGCCGCTGGCCAGCGTGTTGCGCAGGAAGATATCGGCATAGGCGCCGAGGCTGACGACGCCCTCCTGGATGCGCGCGCCGCCGGAGTCATTCAGCCCGATGACCGGCGCGCCATTCTTCATGGCGAGATCCATGACCTTGCAAATCTTCTCGGCGTGGGCCTCGGAGAGCGAGCCGCCAAAGACGGTGAAATCCTGCGAGAAGACGTAGACCAGGCGACCCTCGACCTTGCCATAGCCTGTCACCACGCCATCGCCCAGCACCCGCTGCTCATCCAAACCGAAATCGGTGGAGCGGTGCGTGGCGAACATATCCAACTCCTGAAAGGTGTCGGCGTCAAGCAGCAGATCGAGTCGCTCGCGCGCGGTGAGCTTGCCCTTCTTGTGCTGCGAGGCGATGCGGTCGGCGCCGCCTCCCTGGCGGGCGTGATCCTGCATGCGCTTGAGTTCGTCGAGCTTCTCGCGTGTGGTCTTCACTCTGATCGCTCCTCATCGCGTCGTCGTATGGGG
>DATAED010000256.1:0-10331 GCA_036258195.1 Ktedonobacterales bacterium | reverse complement strand
CAAAGATGCGCTCTCGGTGGGCATCACGGTCTCGACCGCTATCACGACGCTCGTTCGGCGCGGGCCAACAGTCGGACAGGCAGAGGTCTGGTATCGTGACCTCTGGGGACAGGGACAGGAAAAGCGCGACCTCCTCGCATCGGAGGCAGACAAGCGAGGCGATCCGTCGGCAAACTCACTCGTGCGCCTTCAGCCGGAGGAGCGGGCGCGCTTCACCTTGCGTCCCGGTGGCGGCAATGAGAGCTACCTGAGCTGGCCGATGCTGCCGCAGATATTCGCCCGCTACTTCCCCGGCGTCAAGACCTCGCGTGACGCCGATCTCGTCTCGATTGACCGCAAGCCACTGGAAACGCGCATGCGGCAGTACTTTGATGCGCGGTTGAGCGATGCACAGGTGGCTGAGGTGGCGCCAGTGCTGATGAAGGACGCTAGCCGCTACGAGGCGTCAGCTACTCGGAAAGAATTGCTCCGCACATCAGGATTCCGTGAAGACCACATTGTGCGCGTCGCTTATCGCCCACTGGATGATCGCTGGCTCTATTGGGAAGGTACGACCAAGCTGCTTGATGAGAAGCGCGCCGACTTCTTCGAGCAGGTGTTTCCGGGCAACCTGTATATCGAAACCGTCCGACGCCAGCGCCGATCAGGCGAGTTCGACAACGGCGCCATTCTCGCGCACACCATGGACATTAATTACGTGGATGGTAGCGCATGCTGCTTTCCGCTCTTGCTCCGCCATCAGGAAGGTCTCTTCCAGACCATTATGCCCAATCTGCGGGCTGAGTTTACCGAGTTGCTTCCGGCTGAGCTAGTCGGCGCGCCGGACTTCCATACGCTGCTGTTCTACCATGTCGCGGCGATCCTCAATGCGCCGCTCTATCGCCATGAGAACGCTGGCACGCTGGAGCGCGACTGGCCGCGCATCCCGATTCCGGCGGAGCGGGCGGCGCTGGAGGCGAGCGCGGCGCTGGGGCAGCGGGTAGCCGATCTGCTGCGCCCCGATATCGCCTTCACCGCATCGCCCGAGCTGGCTCGGCTAGGCCAGCCCGCGCGGATAGACGGCGAGCAACTGCGCGGCGACGATCTGCGCGTGACGGTGCGCTACGGCGGCGTGGGGCACTACGAGCCGCCGGGCGATGCGGCGGGCGCGCACGGCGGTCGGATCTGGTGGAACGATGCCTGCTACTGGGATAATGTGCCGCCGGAGGTCTGGGCCTTCACCATCGGCGGCTACCCCATCATCAAGAAGTGGCTCGATTATCGCCACGTCGAGAAGCTGGGGCGTCCGCTGCGGACGGAAGAAGCGCTCTACGTGCAGGAGATGATCCAGCGCATCGCGGCGCTGTTGGCGCTTGGCCCACACCTCGACGCCCACTACGCCGCCATCAAGGCGGCGACGCTGCCGCTCGATCTGGCGCGCCTGGGCAAGCCCTCGCTGGTGGCTGAGCCGGCCCTTGAAGAGTGAAGGCGACAACCGCTGGCTTCTACCACTCGCCCAACTGGGACAAGGGCTACCCGGCGCTGCTAGCCCTGACTATCGCCGACCTGATGCACGGCCACGCAGGCGTCCAGATGCCACTGGAGTATGATACCAACTTCGTTTGGCAACGTGTCGTTTGGCGCGGCGTCTCCGCCATACGTCCTGATGGCTGGGCATGGGCTTGCTCCAGGCGGCCCACCACGAGTCGGTCTGCCGTCGAGCGTACCGCACGCTACCGGTAGCGTGTGGTAGGCTGTGCCGGTTCCCCCATCCCCATGCTGGGATGCCGATGAGCAAGACCGGCAGCGTCGTCCCATCGCACGCTCCGTCGCATCGCACGTGCCCACACGCCACGCCCTCGCGTTTTGCGCCTCGCCACGAACGGAGCTGCTTCCCATGAGTCACTCGCTGCTCACGACGTATCGCATTGGCTGGCAGGATGGTTGTGACGCTGCTCGGGCCGACCTCTTTACCGAGGCGCAAGCGGCGCTGCACGCGCATGTGTATATGGATCTCGCGGTGTTGATGTGGGGCCTGACACCGCGCGCGGGGGTGCGCGTGCTCTACGCCTACCATACCGGATTCATCCGCGCGGGCGCCTGTAAGGAGTGTGCTCCACCCGCAGTCAAGCCGCCGCTGTTGTAAGGACGCGCTGAGTCGACGGCACATCCAAGCGGCCTGGGGAGGTGGAGACAGTCGGGACCACGTACTGCCTGCAGGGGAGTCGGCCCGCCAGCAAGCTACACGTACCGAGGTTGACTTGGTATGACCAGGGATTGAAGAATTGGCGGTTCTGGCAGCGCACCTGCCCATTCTAGACAGGCTCTTACTGTTGGTTAAAAGGCAAGCTAACTCCCGCTTTCGTCCTCGTTGACGCTATCCTCATCCTTTGCATCCTTGTGACCACCAACGCCATGTCCGTACTGCATGAGAATAGCGCGGAGCGTCGCTTGGCTGTAGAGCGCGTGTTGGCCCAGCCCCGCAAAGAGGCCATCGGTCTCGGCGTATGACCAGTACTGACGCGCTTCCTCATAGTGGGGGATCTGCAGGCGACGCACGAGCTCGCTCCACTCTTCGAGGCTCTCGACACCATCTTCACGATTGCCTGTGCGGCCACCGGGCGCCACCAGCGCGAGCAACATTGCTAGTCCATCCGGACCAAGGAGGCGACTCAGATGCACATCGTGCACGCGTCCCGAGACGGGGTACTGGCAGCGGTTGGAGTTGTGGACGATACGAAAGCCGTGCGCCTTCGTGCCACGTGTTGGGCCAGCAACCCATTCGACCCAGCCAACATCCGGTCGCGCGATGATCTGGCCGCATGCGTCACATTTGAACTGCTGTAATGGAAGAAGCTTCATGGTAGCAGGTCCTTGTATCGGGTCCTTGCGCACAGTGAGTCTGGGGAAATGATACGCCGCGCGATCGCTCATCGCGATTGGTGGCGCGCTCTACGCTTCTGCTACGGTTGCGCTCTCACCGGACTGCCCTGTCAGCACTGGCGTGTGCTACGGTCTGAAGTGACGGTCTCCGGGAGTGGCAAGGAGGAGCGTGGCGCTACGCCGAGGCCCTATTCCCCTCCTGGCCGCCCTATTCGTCGCCTATCTTCCGACCATCAGCCCACCTGTTGATCGCGTCCCCAGTATGCGCTCCGAGGCTCCTTCTTGGGAGCGTGCTGGGCCGCATGGTCGGCGGAGGAGACGCAGGGAGGTCACGTGGAACGGGTTTGGTGCGGCAGCGCACACACAGCGTATACGACTCAGTGCGCATGGGCAGACGCTCTAGCATGCCCTGATGCGTCGGGCGCTCAGAGGAGTCATCACGCCGCTTGAGCACGAGCTGCCGACAGTGCGCCGTGCAGAATCGCTGTCCGCAGCGGTCACAGGTGGTCGTCGCGGGCAGGGCGCAGCCTTTCCCGTAGCACGTATCGCTCGCGCGCTCCGTGTCTGCGGCTTCACACCCGTCAGCGTCACTGGCGGCGTTGTGAGTGATCGCCGCATGCGGGTCATCCGTGTCATCCATCGTTGTCGTTCCCACACAGGCGTTCGTCTCATGCCTGCGGCAATGCGTCACGACTGTAGGAAGTAGCCGCCCCGACCGTGGGTGAAGCCACGAGGCTACCGTGAAGGCGCAAACGGATGACAGTCGCCGAGGCGCCGTTCGCGGCGGGACGGAGTTTGAGCTGACGCGTAGCGCCCTGGAAGGGCTGACGCGCGTGTGGAGCAGGCATATTGCGCTCATGCTTAGCGCGCCGCGTAGGCTTCGCCTACCCGGGCCGTCGGTCGAGGCGCTGCGGCGCTACAACGCTGTAGGGCGCCGTGATCGCATGGCGCGGCGCCGCTGCCCGCCGACATTCTCGCCGCTCACACTGGCCGCTCACGCTGGTTGAAGGTAACAGAGGCTCGATGGGTCGCCCGAAGACAACCCACCGCTGGGCGCAGCCGATAGGAGCCCCAGTAAAACCTACCAGCCGCCGCCACGTGGACGGTCAGAGTGGCGTGAGCGGTCACTGTCGCCGCCGCCATTCCCACTGCGGCCCCCGCTGGAACGCTCGGACGCTTCGTCCAGACGAAGCGCTCGGTTGTCGAGCATCGTCCCATTGAGCTCAGCGATCGCCCGGCGCGCGGACTCCTCTGTGCTCATTTCGACGAACGCAAAGCCCTTGCTCTGACCCGAGTCGCGGTCGGTGATGACACGGACGTCCACGACGTCGCCATACGCGCTAAACATCTGCGACAACTGCGCGTTGTCGGCGGAGTAGGGCAGATTCCCTACATAGATACGAGTCCCCACTATGTGGCTCCTTTTGACAGAGGCATGTGTAGCTCTGATGAGGTACAGGCATACCGATAGAACGGTATCCAGCAATCAGTGCGCCACTCGCCTCACCGCACATGGTGGGGGAATTCGGGTGGAGATGGTATAAAACACAATGGAGCCACAGCGCCACAATGTCGTGCGACTCCACACAAGAGGTGCGTACGCGATCGAAGACGCGCGCAGTATAGCACAAAACGCCGCGGCGCCTCCTGGGCGTGTCGTGTAGCCCCGGCGATGCGGCGGATCGAGCGACTCCCGTACTCCCACGACGAACTCTCCAGAGGGCGCCATATCGGCTTGATCGCCTCCCAGCGCAAGCAGCAAGCCCCACTCGACTATCGCCGTTATCGGCGTGACCGCTCCACTATGCCACTGGCGTTCCCCGCTTGCGCTCGAGGCGCGGTGGTGGGCGGTGACCGGCGGCACGCTGCAGCTCTACCACATCGCGCAGTTGCGCGAGCGCCCAATCCGCCGGGGTCTCCGCCTCGATAATTGCTTGGGCGCGTTCGGCTCGCTTCTTGCGCTCGTGGGTGGACATGCGCAGCGCCTCATAGAGCTCGGTCGCCGTCTCGTCGATGTCGGTTGATGTGATGGGCAAAGCCACCTCGCCAAGCTGCTCGAATGCGCCTGTCGTGCGCGAGAGCACGAGCACGCCATGCCGCTCGTTGACCGCTGGGCCTTCTTTCGCCACCAGGTTCATGCCATCAATGACAGCGTTCACGAGCAAGACATCGTAGCGCCGCATGGCTGCCAGCGCGCGTGGCTGATTGTTGCCGAAGAAGGGAACGATGGGCTGCCAGTCATCGGCGCCATACTCGGCATTAATGCGTCGGATCAGCGCCCGCACGTCACGCTCATACTTGCGATAGATTGGTAGGCCCTGGCGCGACGGGATGAGGAACGCCAGGAATCGCACGTGACGACGAAGCTCGGGCCAACGACGCAGCAGCGTCTCGTACGCCTGGAACCCACGGATGATATTCTTGCTCGGATCGAGCCGGTCCACCCGTAGAATGACGTGGCCCTCATCGCTGAGCAGGTCGCCAAGCTCCTCAGCGCCTGCACGCGCGGGCGCGGTGAGGAGTGTATGCCTAAGCCCATACACATCAGCGGGAACCGGATACACACGCGTCACCAGGCGGTGGCGCCGCCATACGACGGTTTGGCGATCGTAGTCGATCCGGCTGCCTGAGAGGAATGCCTGGGCCCCGACGAGAAAGTTCTGCAAGTCACTCGCGGTTTGAAACCCCAGGACATCATTCCCGGCCAATCCTTCATAGATCTCGTGGACGAAGCGATCAGGCAAGAGTTGCCAGTAGCGATTCGCCGGCCACGGAATGTGGATAAATTGCTGAATCGCCGCCTGCGGCAGGCGCGCGCGCACGAGCGCGGATGTGAGGTAGAGTTGGTAGTCTTGCAGCAAGACGATGGTGTTGGCTCCATCTTCGCCCGCATAAGTGGCTGAGGCGTCAGCGTGCGCCGCATCCACGATGGCCCGGGCGATGGCTTCGTTTACCGGACGATAGCCTTCATCCCAGTCACGGTCTTGCGCCTCGCCGAAGTTTGGCCAATCGATTGGGCTCCACATGTAATGCTGAAGAAACCACAGCGTTTCATTACTGATGGCGTCGTAGTAGCGCCGATAGATATCTGGAGGAATGGGAACGTAGCGCGCCTGCAAGGGCTGACGGCCCAGCCGTACCGTACGCGCTGGGGCTTGCGCATCGGGAAACGCATCGCGATCCGCAGACGACATGGTCGCTGCGACCCACGTCAGCGGCACAGCGCGTGCGAACGCCGCCAAGGCCGTGACGACGCCTCCAGCGCCACGCTTGGTCAACAAACGCCCGTCCGCTGCGTGATAGAACTCAACCGGGCCTCGATTACTCGCTACGATGACCGTCTGCCCAGCAGCCAGGGTCGAGATTTCGTTTGAGACAGCGAGCGCATCCGTGTCGCTGCCGTACAGGCACAATGGCATCGGGTATCCCTCAGTTCCAGGGCAAACGATCACTCCGAGGCGCCGCGGCGCCGATTACTGTGTACACCACGGCGCAACCATGACGCCAATGCTCCCATGCTCAGCCAATGCTTACTTATATGTAACCCACCGCAAAAGCTCGGATAGTAATGAGGTGGACAGGAAGCGTTCGCGCATGCGTCCTTCGGAAGATGAGCGCGCCACCAAGGGAAGCGGTGCGTACGTTCCGTCACCATGTGTTGCATGCGCGGTGCGTGCCGACGTAGCGCCCCGTGCGAAGCACTCGTGCCGACACCGCAATCGAACGTGTCGTTTGGCGCGGCGTCTCCGCCATACGTCCTGACGGCTGGGCATGGCTTGCTCCAGGTACCCACCACGAGTCGGTCTGCCGTCGAGCGCGGCGCACACTACCGGTAGCGTGTGGTAGGCTGTGCCGGTTCCCCCATCCCCATGCACGGATGCAGAACTGGAGCGCATCTCGTCGATCTATTGGGCGCTTGCCGGCGAGCAACGGGCGCCCGGCGCGCTCATCACCTATCGACTGATCGAGCGCGGAACAGGCCGCGAGATCCACACGCTCACAGTGGAGACGGTGGCGAGCCTGCTGCAGGAAGGCTGGATTGAGTTATCAGGCGAGGGCAACGTGCGGCGCTGGGGCTATCGCATCACCCTGGCGGGCATCTGGGAGCAGGGCAAGGGCTGGAAGTGAGCGACAGCCCCGACGCGCGCTGTCACCAGTCCAGCAGGCGCAAATGTGCGTTTGCGCATGGGAGTGAGGCGAGCAACGTCGCTGGCGACGATGGGGAAGTGAATCACACCCCAAAGAGCGCGCCCCAATACCTCGGCGGCGTCACGCTGCATGCTGGGCAGGACGTGTGAGTATCTGTCGAGCGTGATGGCGACCGACGCATGGCCCAACCGCTCGCTCACCAGTCTAACAGCCGAAAATTGGGCTGTGGCCGATCAGCGTACCAGCAGGCCAGCGACACCGCGAGCACGAGGTCATCATGCACGCCTACTCGCCACGCGCCGCCTGCGCCTGCTGTAAGGCCGTGAGTTGGCGCCGTTCGGCGCTCGGTGTAGCGTCTGATGTGTCGGTGTATACTGATCCCGATGTGACCCCGAGCGATGGGCGCTCGCGTGTACCGGTTGGTGTATTCGCGGCGAGCGTCGTACACCAACCGATACACCAACCCGCGCAGACATGCCTGGACACGCACAGACAGGAACAGCGGAAACGCCGGGGACTCTGGGGCTGGTGCAGACATGAACAGACGGCTACGGACGGTTAGGCAGGAATTCGTAAACCGTAGGTCGTGAGTTCAAATCTCACCATCGGCTCCCCTCGCAAAGCCTGAATAAATCAACGATAACGCCCCGCTCATCGGTTCTTGTTGAACCAGTGAGCGGGGCGTTTGACCTATCCGCTGCAAGCAACGCCTGAATGGCGTATGGTGTATTGTACCTGCCCACGGTCGCGGCACACACCAAGCCGATGAGCGAGAACCAAGGCTCAGCACGTGGGCTTATCCTGGGCATCGGGTTTGCGGTTGTTCGTTGGCCTGCTGTCGCAAGTGGTATGGCAGGCGCCAGTTACGTGCGCAACATGGTGCGCGAGTGTCTCTACGGCGCTCGCTGTGGTTTGGAGCCAATGACCTTCCTCCGATAGACATTACTCTCAGCCCTGTATCGCAGCACCTTTGACGAGACGGACGGTCGCCCATGCTTACTGGTCTCCTGGCTCTCCCATGGAACACCCTTATTCGGATAGAGACCATTCTGTTCCTGAGCGATTGGGTCATTCGCATCGTCATGCTTGTTGTGGTACCCCGGCGCCGGGCGCCATCCAGTGCGCGGGCCTGGCTCATTCTGATCTTTTTGCTACCCTGGATCGGGTTGGCGCTCTATCTCATCCTTGGCCGACTACGTATATCGCAACGCCGAGTGAAGCGACATGCCACGTACCAGCAACAGGCGCAGCGACGACTCACGCCCGGTTCTCCTGCGGGGTCGGCGCCACCAATCACAGCAGCCACTTCACAGACCACCGAGCAGCCATCACGCCCACCTCAGGATGACGTAGCAGTGAGCGCTGTGGATGGCATACATGATGAAGGCAATGCGACGCGTGCGGTCAGTCTGCCAGCGCCCACGCCCGTGGAGGCTCACTGGCCTGAACCGTCGTACCCTCACCTTGACAAATGGCTGCAGCCGACAGCCGCGCTTGCGCAAGCGCTGAGTGCGCTGCCTATCCTGGATGGCAATGGCGCGGATCTCCTTGACAACTATGAAGGTTCCATTGATCGCTTGATTGGCGACATTGACGATGCGACACGACACATCCATGTGCTCTTCTACATCTTTGCTGACGATGCGACTGGGAAGCGCGTCGCCGATGCCTTGCTGCGGGCAGCGCGGCGCGGTGTGACCTGTCGGCTCCTGATCGATGGCCTCGGCTCGCACCCATCTCTGGGCAGTCTGCTGCCGCGTTTGCGAGTGGGCGGTGTCCAGGCGCATGCCATTGCTCCGCCGAGCTGGGCGCATCTGTTGCGGTACAGCGAGACGTCCCGCATTGACCTGCGCAACCATCGCAAGGTTGTCGTGATTGATGGCGCCATTGGCTACACAGGCTCACAGAACATTGTGGATGCGGATTTCAAGGGCGGTCTTGTCTACGATGAACTGGTCGTCCGTCTTCGAGGCCCTATTGTAGGGCAGTTGCAGTCCGTATTTCTGGGGGACTGGTTCCTGGAAACGCATGAATTGCTGGATAACCCTGATCTCGTACATGATCTGCCAGCCAGCGGATCGATCGTTGCCCAAACGATTCCCAGTGGCCCGGAGTATCCGACAGCAGCCAACCAGCGCCTGTTCACGTCCTTGCTCTATGGCGCCCGCAGCCGCATTGTGCTCACCTCACCCTATTTCATTCCCGACGCAACGTTCCTCAACGCGCTGGAAACGGCTGCGTTGCGCGGCGTTGACACCCATCTGATCGTGTCGCAGGCAGCGGACCAGGCGCTCGTCAGCCAGGCGCAACGCTCGTTTTATGCGGAACTCCTGGAGATGGGCGTACAGATCCATCTGTATCGAGCGCCCCGCTTTCTCCACGCCAAGCACCTCAGCATCGATGCCGACCTGGCCATCATTGGCTCCAGCAACCTTGATCGACGATCCTTCGCGCTGAACTCAGAGATCTCGGTGCTGTTCTATGGGCACGATGTCGCGTCACGCCTGCGTGTCATCGAGGAGAGATATATGGCGAACGCGCATCAGTTAACGGCAGAGGAGTGGCTGAAGCGTCCGTGGCCAGTCAAGGTGATACAAAATACCGCGCGGCTCATGGATGAGTTGCTGTGATGAGTTGCTGTGATGGACCTTGCTTCTCGCAACCGCCGCCGCGCGGGTCAACGCTACATCCTGGGGGCGTCCGTCCCTGGCGAGTATCTGAGTGAATTCGTCCACGTGGTGGTATTGATGGCCCGCAGAATGCGGCAGGTGGCGGAGTCGCAACTGGCCTGCTGGCCTACCTGATCGTTACGGAGGCCGTTGGGCTGGCGGCGCGCCGCTCTCCCACTCATAGGAAAGGGGCTGACTCAAGGTGAGCGAATCCTGGATCGATATCTCCGTCCCACTCTACACCGGCATGGCACATTGGCCAGATAATCCACCGGTGCGGATCGAGCGCATCATCGATCTGGAGAAGGGTGACGCGGCCACCGTCTCGAAGCTCTCGCTCGGCGCGCACACAGGCACACATATGGACGCTCCCGCCCACTTCCTGCCGCACGGCGCGGGGATCGATGCGCTGCCGCTCGCTGCGACAATCGGGCCGGCGCGCGTGATCGCGATCAGCGACGGAGAATCTATCAAGCGGCATGAGCTCGAGCAGCACGCGATCCAGCGTGGTGAGCGCGTTCTCTTCAAGACGCGGAACTCTGCGCGGTGTTGGCAGACCGACGAGTTCGTCGAGGATTTCGTCTACATCACGGCAGAGGCAGCGCTCTACCTGGCCGAGGTAGGCGTAGGCGCCGTCGGTGTGGACTACCT
>DATAED010000255.1:0-2567 GCA_036258195.1 Ktedonobacterales bacterium | reverse complement strand
AACATATACGGGACGAGCACGCCCGCCGCCCGCTCATCCACTACGGCGTCGGTCTGCCCCAGTCCCTGCCGCATGTCCCACGTGTGCACGCCGTAGTCCATGATCTGAAAGGCGGGATAGAAGAACAGTGGCAGCGGCCCCATGAAGACATGGGTGACGTTGAAGCCGCCCCACTGGTCGGCGTTGATGCCGTCGAAGAGGGTCATCAGGCGGTCGGATGAGGCTTTGAGGCGGGCGATGGCTTCCTCGCGCGGCAGATTGCGGAAGGTCAGCGCCACGCGGTCAAGCTCCTGCGCCATGACGGGCAGCCCCAGCCCGACCGCTGTGTCGTCGCCGCGCCGGGCCATGTCCCAGCGCGTCAGATAGCCTTCGGTCACGTCGATCAGGTGGCCGACCAGATCGCGCACCTGCCAGTGGCCGCTGCGGGTCGGTGATTCCCAGTTCTGGGGGACATCGATGATCTGATAGAAGTTCCCGCGCTCTGTGTGAACGACGTCGAGCACGAGATCTTTCGCGCTGTACTCCATCGGATTGATCGTCATGTGTGCGCTCCTTCTGTGGGACGCTCAGACGAACGCTGAGCCGACACTCGACGCTGCACTCTGCTCCCGAATCCTACACGGAACGCTGCTCCAGAGACGCATCCAGAGACGCTAGTTTCACCAGGCCGTCGCTGAGCTTTCACCAGGCCGCGCGCAGGAGCGCCTCGATCTGCGCCACATCGGTGATGGGTACCGGGTTGTTGTGGACAGTGCGGCTGGCGAAGGCGTCGCGCGCCAGGGTGGGCAATTGCTCCTCGCGCACGCCGATCTCGCGCAGTCGCGTGGGCAGCCCCATCTGCGCGACCCATCCGGCGACTACCTGCGCCGCGTCGCCGCCCGCCGCGCGTGGGTCGCGTCCGACAACCGCCACGCCCATCGCCTCGGCGGCCTGCGCCAGCTCCGGCGCCACGCCGTCCTCGCCAGCGGGGCCGCCGAGATTGAAGCGCATGACGTGCGCGAGCATGATGGCGTTGACATCGCCATGCGCCGCGCCCGTCGCCCCGCCGATGACATGGCAGACGCCGTGGTGCAGCCCCATCGCGACATTGGCGAGCGCCGTGCCCGCCAGATAGGCGCCCTGCAGCATCGCGCCGCGCGCCTCGCGGTCGGCGCCATCGGCGTAGACGACGGGTAGCGCGGCGGCGATGGCGCGCAGCCCGGCCAGCGCGACGGCGCTGCACACCGGGTTGCGCGTGATCGAGTAGAGCGCTTCGACGCAGTGCGCGACGGCGTTGATGCCGGTTCCCGCCGTCTCACGCGGCGGCAGGTCGAGCGTCAGCAGCGGATCATAGAGGATGAGGCGGGGCGCAATGTTGGGATCGCGCACGGTGACTTTGCGCTGCTCGCCATCCACCAGCCGCGTGACGCCAAACACTGGCGTCATCTCGGAGCCTGCGTAGGTGGTGGGGATAGCCACGACGGGGATAGCTCCGCCTAGCGCATTGGCGGTGGCTTTGGCCACTCCGATGGCGCTGCCGCCGCCCAGCCCGATGATGGCGTCAGCATCGGCGCGTGTGGCCATCTCCACCGCCTCGGCAACGGCGCTCGCTGGCACATGCGGCGCCACGCCCTCGAAGGTCGCGGCCAGCCGCTCGCCCAGCGCCGCCTCGACCGGCGCGAGTTGGCCACGCGCGCGGGCGTGGCTGGTCACGCAGAGCAACATCCGCCGCCAGCCCAGGCGCTCGGTGACCTCGCCCAGCCGGTCGAGCGATCCCTCGCCAAAGACGACCTGCTGGGGGAAGGAGGTGTAGTCAAACGTCGCCATGTTCGCCATCGTCGCCATCCGCATGCCCCTCGCCTGCTCCGCATCGGACGCCGCGCTTCTCTTCAGTAAGTGTACCCCCTGAGGGGGCCTTGGCGCACGCGCTCGCAGCCGCGCGCTGTACCCTCCTTGACGCTCTGCTCGTTCTGATGGGTATCGTGCTGCTACGTAATTCTGCGTAGCGGTCGCCGCGTGGCGCGTGTGTCCAGCCAGCCGTGAGGCATCCTGCGGGAAGGGAAGGCCAGCATGAGCGTGAGTGAGTCAGCTTCGACAGCGCAATCCACCTCATCGGGAGTGTTCGTTGTCGCGGGGATCATCGTCGCGGCGGTGGTCGTCGTTGGGGTGACCGCGAGGTATCGGCGGCGACGCAGACTGCCAGCGCCTCAGCCAACGCCCGCCCGCTGACGACATTCAATCGCGAAGGGCATGTGGGCGACCCGCTCAACATGCAGGTCGTCGGCTCGAATGGCCAGCTCGGTGCCAGCTTCGCCGCAGCGGGCTGGTACCGCGCCGATGAGATCGACCTGGTGACCTCGACGCGCATCAGCGTCGATTCGGCGCTGGGCCGCGCTTACTCCACGGCGCCGGTGAGCAACCTCTATTTGTTCGGGCGCAAAGAAGATTACGCCTTCGAGCGGCCCGACCCCAATGTGCGGGAGCGCGACCACATCCGCTTCTGGAACACCGGCCAGGTCGGGCCGGATGGCCGCCCCATCTGGATCGGCAGCGCGACGAAAGACGTGAAGGTGGAGCTGTCGCGCACC
>DATAED010000254.1:0-3564 GCA_036258195.1 Ktedonobacterales bacterium | reverse complement strand
CGCACCATTCCCGCCGCCAACGCCATCCTCGGCGCGCCGCCCTCGCAGGTCAAGATGTGGTTCAGCGAGGCGCTCAACCCGGCTGACTCGCGCATCATCGTGGTTGATCCCTCCAATCATGAGGTGGACAACCGCGACAGCCAGGTCAATACATCTGACCCGACCGAGATGGACGTGGGGCTGCAGTTGCTGCGGCCAGGGACGTATGTGGTCGTCTGGCGCACGCAGTCGGCGGTGGATGGCCACGTGACGGGCGGCAGCTTCCTCTTCCGCATCGCCAACGCCGACGGCTCCGTGCCACCAATCCCCGCGACGCTGCCCAGCGGCAATGTGCCGGGCGCGGCGGGCTTCGGAGCCAGCGCACAGGCGGTGGATGCGCCAACGCTGCTGCAAGCCCTCGGCGACTGGATGGCGCTGCTCTGCGCGCTCTTCTGGGTGGGCGGCACGCTGTGGGAGGTGTGGACGCTGCCCTTGCGCCGCGCGCCAGACGCCATCACGAAGCTGGGCGCGCAGCTCGCCACCCGGCGCTTCCAGCGGCTCGCGCCCTATGCGCTGGCAGGCGCGCTGATCGCTGATCTGCTGGTGGCGCTGGCGCTGACCGCCGAGATTGCGGGCGCGTGGGGCGGCCTCTTCAACGGGCAATACTGGCAGGCGACACTCTTCAGCGGCTCATCCTTCGGCGTCTACTGGTGGATGCGCCAGGTGACGCTGCTGGTGGCGCTGGCCATCGCGCTGCTGACCGAGCGCGCCACCCGCCGCAGCGACGCGTCCAGCGCCGCGCCATCGGAGCGGGAGGCGCTGGCCGAGACGCAGGCGGCGGCGGTTGAGGCGCCGATCCCCTCGTGGACGGCGGTGGCGCTGGAGACGCTGCGCCAGACGCCACGCCTGCCGCTGCGACTGTGGCGCGGCTGGCTCGACCTGACACCGCTGCGCCAGGCGGAGGTGGCGCTGGGCCTGCTGCTGCTCTTCGCCTTCGCCATGTCGGGGCATGCCGCTGCCACGCCGCCCAGTGAGCGCGGCTATGCGGTCAGCGTCGATCTGCTGCACCTGCTCTTCTCCGCCATCTGGCTGGGCGGGCTGCTCTACATCAGCGTCGTGCTGATCCCGGCGGCGCGCCGCCTGCCGGAGCGCTTGCAGGCGGCGCTGCTGGCGCGTGGCGCGCCAGAATTCGGGGCTATCGCCATCGTCAGCGCGGCGGCGCTGGCCCTCACCGGCTCGCTCAACGCCACCGTCCATCTGACCTCGTTCGCGCAATTCGCTTCCACCGCCTATGGGCGCACGCTCTTCGTCAAGATCGAGCTGTTCCTCATCATGGTCGCCATCAGCGCGTTCCACGCCTTCTGGCTGCGGCCCCGGCTGACCCGCTCGCTGGCGCGCGCGTCGCAGGCGCGGCTGGCGACCCTGCGCCAGGTGGCGGGCGTGGGCGCGCAGCACGGCGCCGCCAGCGCAGGAGCAGGCGCCGAGGCCGAGACACTGGCGGCTGAGCAAGAGCCGGGCGACGACGCCATCGTCACCTCCGACGCCAGCGCCAGCGCCTACGAGCGGGCCGCGCAGAATGGCCACTCTCACGACGCTGGCGACGCGGCCAGCGACGAGACACGCCGCCTGCGTGGGCAGATGCAGGACTGGCTGCGGCGCGAGGCCATCGTGGGGGTGGGCGTGCTGCTGTGCGTGGCGCTGCTGGCGCTCTTCGCCGGGACGCTGACGCCGACGCAAGCCGCGCCCACCACCAGCGCTGGCGCGTTCAAGCAGACGCACACCGTCAGCGGCTACGCCATCACCCTCCAGGTAGATCCGGTGAAGTTCGGCCAGAATACCTTCACTGTGACGGTCGCCGACGCCCACGGCGCCCCCGTCACTGGCGGCTCGGCGCTGCTGCTCACCAGCGACCTCGACATGGATATGGGATCACAGTCGCTGCAGCTCCAGCCAGCGGGGGCCTCGCAGCCCGGCGTCTACAGCGGGCAGGGCGAGCTGACAATGGCCGGCAACTGGCAACTGACCGTCAAAGTATTGCCACCCGGTGCAAAGGACTTCCTCACGACGCAATATAAGCTCGTGGTGGGCTCATAGGGGCGGGCGGCGGCCCCCACCCCCAGCCCCTCCCCCGCTGTGCGGGAGAGGGGAGCTACACGGGACGGAGCGTGGCCTACGATCACCCTCTGCTCTCTCTCCCTCTGGGAGAGGGCTGGGGTGAGGGCGCCCGCGCCGCCGTGATACACTGGGCAAAGTCGCTATCTTCCCTCAACTATCGGAGGTTTCGCCGTGTCCTCAGCCATCCCTCAATCTGATGAGCGCGACGCCTGGTACGATGAGACGCGCCGCCACACGCTCGCCCTCGTGCGGCTGCGCAGTGTCAGCCCCAGCCAGCAGGAGAACGCGGTCGGCGCAGCCATCCTGCATGAGCTGGGCGCCGATGCGAGCGGTGATCTGGCGGGCGCGTACAGTGAGTCCGGGCTGGAGGCCATCCCCGGCGATCCGTGGGGACGCGCCAACGCCTTCGCCTTCGTGCGCGGGCGCTCGCCCCAGACGGTGACGCTGCTGGGCCACTTCGACACGGTGGATACGCAGGACTTCGGCGCGCTGGAGCCGTGGTCGCTCGATCCCGATGGCCTGCGCGAGCGGCTCGACACGCTGGCGGCCATGACACCCGGCGTGCGCGAAGACGAGGACGCGGCGCCCGGCGACTGGATGTACGGGCGTGGCGCGGCGGATATGAAGAGCGGCGTGGCCATCTGCATCACGCTGATGCGCCACTATGCGCGGCTGGCGCATGAGGGCAGGCTGCCGCTCTCCGTCGTGATGATCGCCACGCCCGATGAGGAGAATGAATCGGCGGGCGCGCGTGAGGCGGCGCGGCTGCTGACCCGCCTGCGCGCGGCGCATGGCCTGACACTCGCCGGCGCCATCAACACCGACTACGTCTCAGCGCGCTTCCCCGGCGACGATCGGCGGCCCGTCTACACCGGCTCGGTGGGCAAGCTGCTGCCGTGCTTCTTCTCCGTGGGGCAGGCGTCGCACGTCGGCGAGCCATTCGCCGGGCTGGATGTCAACCTCATCCAGGCGCAACTGATCAACGAGTTCAGCTTGAATTCGGACTACTGCGAGACGGTGCGCGGCCAGACCACACCGCCGCCTGTCACGCTACGCAGCGCCGATACCAAAGCCGTCTACAATACGCAGCTCCCCTTCACCGCGCTGCTCTACCTCAACCTGCTGACGCTGGAGCGCACGCCAGAGCAGGCGCTGGAGCAGATGCGGAACGGAGCGCGTCACGCGCTGAACCGCGCGCTGGTACGCGCCCACACCGCCGAGCAACACTGGACAAGGGTGCACGGCGCGCCGCCCTCGGTCATTCGCGCGCAGCAGCAGGGCGAGGTGATGACCTGGGCCGAGCTGCGCGCCGAGGTCGCCGCGCGGCTGGGCGAGGATGCGCTGGCCAGCGCGCTGGCGGAGGAATGGGCGCGCTGGCCAGCGGACTACGACAAACGCGAGCGCTGCGCGCGGCTGGTGGAGCGGCTGTGGACACTGAGCGAGCGCGCTGGCCCCGCCGTCGTGGTCTAC
>DATAED010000253.1:0-2358 GCA_036258195.1 Ktedonobacterales bacterium | reverse complement strand
AGCGTCGTGAGCTGCTCACCGGGTGTCGCGCGGCGCACGATGATGGTGTGGTCGGTGACTTTGTCGTAGTCGAAGGCGTGTAGCGGCTGGCCAAGCTCCAGCATGACATAATTGGTGATGTCCACGACGTTGTTGATTGGCCGCATCCCCGCCGCTGTCAGCCGGTCGGCCATCCACTGCGGTGAGGGGCCAATCTTCACATCACGGACGACGCGGGCGGTATAGCGCGGGCAGAGGTCAGGGTCGCGAACTTCCAACGTCATCTGCTTGTCGGCAGCTTTCCCCATCTCCTTCACGGCGGTCTCTGGCGGACGGAACGTCTCGCCGGTGAACGCCGCCACCTCGCGCGCGACGCCCACCACGCAGAAGAGGTCGCCGCGATGAGCCTTAATATCCAGGTCGATCACCGCATCGCCGAGCAGCTTGCCCAGTGGGGTGCCAAGCGGCGTGTCTTTGGGCAGGATGTAGATGCCGCTATGGTCGTCGCTCAGGCCAAGCTCGCGCGGCGAGCAGAGCATTCCCTGCGAGAGCACACCCATCGCCATCTTCTCGGCGATGACGATCTCACCCACGCGCGCGCCAAGGCGTGCCAGCGGCACTTTGTCGTGCAGCTTGATATTGGACGCGCCACAGACGACACTGTACTCATGCGTCCCGTCGGTGACACGGGTCGCGCTCAGATGGTCCGAGCCTTTGACGCGCTCTAGCCAGGTGATCTGAGCGGTAACGATCCCCGGCCAGGGATACTCAACCCGGTCTACCTCCAGCCCGGCCATCGTCAGCCGCTCAGCCAGATCTTCGGGCGAAAGCGTGATATCTACATAGTCTTTGAGCCACGTGTAGGGTACGCGCATTGCATTTCCTATCCACTTCTATCGAGCCTGCCAGAGTCTAATGCCCCGGCGAATCAAGCTATCTGGCGCGCCACGGCTACCAGGTCGGCCATCACGCCGTGGGCCGTCTGGCCTGGGCCACCCTCGCCTTCGATGATCGTCAGGTCGCTCATCGTGTCGGTGCGCAGGGTAAGCCCGGCCTCCATGCCGGAGAGATGGGCCAGCAGATCCCCTGGCGCCAGCGCCTCCAATCGGACGCGCGCGGTGACGGTGTCGCCAGTGCGTTCGGCTTCGGCCACCTGCTTGAGCGTCTGCCCGGGCAGCAGCGCCGCCTGTGCCTGACGCATCGCCTCCGCGCCCAGACCCTCGCGTAGCACGTCGGCGGGGCGCAGGTCGGCATCCATGAGCACGTTTGCCAGCACGGTCGCCTTGACGGCGGCGTCCCAGCCCTCCAGGTCGTTCGCTGGGTCGGCCTCGGCGACGCCCAGCTGTTGCGCGCCGCTCACCGCCTCGTCTAGCGTCTCGCCCTGCGCCATCTGGCTCAAGACGTAGTTGCTGGTGCTGTTGAGTAGGCCACGGAAGCCCGCGATGGTCGTTGCTGGCAGCGAAGCGGCGGCCATGTTGAAGATGGGCGTGCCATCCATCACTGTGGACTCGAAGCGCAGCGCGACGCCCTGCTGCTCCGCCAGCGCCCGCAGGTCACGGTAGGCGTGCGCGATTGGCCCCTTGTTGGCTGTCACGACCGATTTTCTGGCCGAGAGCGCCCGGCGCACGTGTTCGAGCGCGGGCTGGCCTGTCTGCGCGTCGAGCGTCGTCAGTTCAACCAGGACATCGCATGGGGCGAGGCCTACAAAGGCGATACTGCCGCCGGAAAACGACTCGGCGCCGACGGGTAATCCATCGCCGGGCCAGCCGGAAGCCTGAACGTCTGCCGGGCTGATGCCTTTGCCTTTGGGCGCCAGCCAGCCGCCAGCGCTCCGGGTCATGATGCCGATGACGCCCACCGTCAGGCTGTGCCGGTCGCGTAGGGTGTCAGCCTTCTCAGAGAGCAGAGCGATCAAGGCGCGCCCAACGTTGCCGTAGCCCAGGAGCGCGATTCGCAGGTGCATGGTGAACACATCCCCTTCCGCTAGGTGAGCTGGCGCAGGAAGCGCAGATCGTTGCTCATGAACTGGCGGATGTCGTCGATGTCCCAGCGCAGCATGGCAATGCGCTCGATGCCCAGGCCGAAGGCGAAGCCGCGATAGACGGTTGGATCATAGCCAACGCCACGCAGCACGCGTGGGTCCACCATGCCGGAACCGCCCATCTCTAACCAGCCGGAATATTTGCAGACGCGGCAGCCCTTTCCCTTGCAGCTCATGCAGTCCACGTCGAACTCGGCGCTCGGCTCGGTGAATGGGAAGTAGCTCGGGCGGAAGCGAATCTTGCGCTCGCCGCCGAACATCTCGCGTGCAAAGCGCTCCAGCACGCCGCGCAGGTCGGCCATGGTGCAGGTCTCGTCAATCAGCAGGCCTTCGACCTG
>DATAED010000252.1:0-2459 GCA_036258195.1 Ktedonobacterales bacterium | reverse complement strand
AGCCCGATGAAGGAGCCAGCGATGGCGGCGATCTGGTTGATGCCCATCGCCATGCCGCGCTGATCCGATGGGAAAGCGTCCGTCAGGATGGCGGTGCTATTGGAGAAGAGAAAGCCTGCCCCGACCCCCTGGATCAACCGCGCGATAATCAGCTCCATCACGCCCGTATTGCCCATGCTCGGCGTCAGAAAAGCGAACAGACTGCCCAGTGTGAAGATGGCGAATCCCAGATTGTAGAGCCTGACTCGACCAAGCATGTCGGAGATGCGTCCAAATGTGACCAGCAGCGTCGCCGTCACCACCATATAGCCCAGCAGCAGCCAGAGAAAATAGTCCGTTTCACCGGGCGCCAGTGGATTGATGCCCAGCCCGTTGAAGATGGCCGGCAGCGCGATCAGCACGATGCTGGCGTCAATGGTCGCCATCAGCGCGCCCAGGGTCGTATTGGAGAGCGCCACCCATTTGTAGCCGGGGCCTACTGGCCTCCGACCATCACCTGGGTTTGCCGCTCCGCTGTCTGCCGCCGTCACATGCGTTGTCGCCAAACGAGAACCTCCAGTCGCGCGAAGGACGCCGACGCCCAGCGTCGGAGGAGGCTTATGTGGCCAGCGGCCCGCGCCGTGGGAGCAGCGCGTCGGGTCGCGACCGGAGGATTGCGTGAGCCGTCATCCTTGCCGACCGATCAGGCGTCCAGGCGCGAAGAGCCTCCCGCCGCCGTGCGCGAGCGTCTGACTCTTCTTAGTGTAGCAAACATTGACGTGCGCGGCAATGTCCTGTGTGCAGGAGGCCCCTCACCGATTCGTCTCGCGCCGCACGAAGAGCGCCGTACCGATGAGCATGAAGACCGCGAACATCGCCGCCATCGTCAGCACGTTGGTCAGTGGGTCGAGCAGCACGACCTTGTGGTAGTCGGGGCTGCCCGCGTACAGCACATTGCGGAAGAGATCGACGATGTAGCGCATCGGTGTGAGTCGCGAGAGGATGGCCAGATACCACGGCAGCACTCTGATCGGCGTAAAGACGCCCGCCAGGAAGAACTGTGGCAGCAGCAGGAAGTTGAAGATCTGATTGGCCGCCTGCTGCGTATTGATCGCCGCCATCGCCAGCAGCCCGAACGACGCGCCCACCAGGCACGACGCCAGCGCCACCGGAATCAGCAGCGCGAGCTGAGTCGGAGTGAGCGAGACGTGCAGCGCCAGCCCCAGCGCCACCAGCGGCACGAGCTGCGCCAGCGCCACCAGCGTCTCGCCGAGCAGCTTGCCAAAGACGATGGTATAGCGCGAGACCGGCGAGACGAACATCTCCTGCGCGAAGTCGTTCTGGCGGTCATCCAGCAGCGAGGCGATGCCCTGCGCCGACGACTGGAACACCGTCATGCCCAGCACGCCCGTGAAGGTGAAAGCGGTGAAGTTGAATCCGACCGAGCTGCCCAGGTTCAACTGCGCCGTGCCACCCAGCAGGATGATGAGCAGAAACGGCAGGATGAACGAGCCGACCAGCCGCGCGCCATCGTGCAGAAACTTGTTCAGGTCGCGCGCGGCGATGGCGGCGATGGCGTTGAGCTCACGCGCTGTGATCGTCATTGGCGAGAATCCTCAGATAGACCTCTTCGAGGCTGGCCTGCTGCGTCTGGATGACCGTCAGCGGCGTCGTCAGCGTGCGCGCCAGCTCGTGCGCGCTGATGTGTTCATCCAGCGCGATATGGAAACCGTCGCGCTCCTCGAATGGCGTCCCCAGCGCGACCAGCTCGCAGCGCAGCGCATCGCGGTCGGCGGCGTCGAGTGTCAGCGTCGCGCCGGAGAACTGCGCCTTGATCTGCGCGGGCGAGCCTTGCGCCACCACTCGCCCACGATCCAGGATCAGGATGCGGTCGGCGGTCTCGGCCTCTTCCAGGTAGTGCGTCGTCAGCACGATGGTCGTCTCCTGTCGCTGACGAATCTCGCCCAGATACGCCCACAGGCTGCGGCGGCTGGCGACATCCAGCCCGGTCGTCGGCTCATCCAGAAACAACACCTGGGGGCGATGCAGCAACGCCCGCATGATCTCCATCTTGCGGCGCATCCCACCAGAGAGCTTGCGCACGGGCTGGAACATATCCGTCTCCATCCCCAGCACCGCCGCGATCTCGCTGATCTGCTGGCGATATTTCGCTGGCATCAGCCGATAGGTGGGGCGATAGGGATAGAGTCCATACATGATGGCGTGCAGGCGAATATTCTCCTCGCCAGAGAGATTCATGTCGAGGCTGGGATTCTGGAAGATGATACCGACCTGCTTGCGCACGGCGGCGGGATCAGTGCGCAGGTCGCAGCCCGCGATGCGCACACGGCCAGAGGTCGGCGCGAGCGTGGTCGTGAGGATCGAGACGGTGGTGGACTTGCCCGCGCCATTGGGGCCGAGCAGCGTGAAGAACTCGCCCGCGCCCACGTCGAAGCTGACGCCATCGACGGCGTTGCGCT
>DATAED010000251.1:0-9812 GCA_036258195.1 Ktedonobacterales bacterium | reverse complement strand
GCTGGTAACACAGCAAACGGCGCCATGGATGTGTGCGCCGTGGCTGGCGGGCGAAGGCGTGTTGCGCGAGCGCGCTCCGCGCAGGTACCATAAGGATACATACAGGGAGCATGCGGCAGGTGTTGTTTGCCTCGCCGCGCCAGCGCAGGACTATCGATACATGACCATCCTCCAGGCGGTCGCGTTGTTTGTGGCGGGCATACTCGCCGGCGCGCTCAACTCTGTCGCGGGGGGTGGTAGCCTCATCTCCTTCCCCACGCTGCTCTTCGCCGGAGTGCCCGCGATCCCCGCCAATGCGACCAACGCGATGGCGGTATGGCCTGGCTCCATGGCCAGCATCCCGCCCTATCGCAAAGACCTCTCGCACGAGCGGCGCGAGTTGCTCATCTTCTCGCTCGTCAGCGTGGTTGGTGGGGTGCTGGGCGCCATCGTGCTGCTAAGGACGCCGCCCCGGCTCTTCGAGCAACTCATCCCCTGGCTGCTGCTCTTCGCCACGCTGATCTTCGCCTTTGGTGGGCAGATCACCCGGCTGGTGCGCGGGAAGCGTGCAACTCCGGAGGTAGACACGGCAGACGTGACAGACGCGGGGAAGGATGCAGCTGCTGCTGACGATGCGCCGCCCTCGCGACGCGCGCTGGCTGGAGTGAGCGTCATCCAGTTCGCCATCGCGCTGTATGGTGGCTTCTTCGGCGGCGGCATGGGCATCATGATGCTGGCGGGCTACGCGCTGCTGGGCATGCGCCGCATCCACACTATGAACGCGCTGAAGGTAGCGATGGCCAGCATCATCAACGGCGTCGCGGTGATCGCCTTCGCCATCGCGGGGAAGATCTACTGGGCGCAGGCGCTGGTGATGGTGGTCGGCGCAGTCATCGGCGGCTATGGCGGCGCGACCCTGGCGCACTACGTGCCACCGCGCTACGTGCGCTGGTTCGCCATCGTGGTCGGCGTCGTCGCCTCCGCCTATCTCTTCTACAAGTACGACATCCAGCCGCCGACCGCTCACTAAAGGGCTGGCGGACTGCACGGTGGCCCCCACCCCCAGCCCCTCCCCCGCCGAGGCGGGAGAGGGGAGCCACAGGCGGCGCGAGGTAGGCAGCGCCGCTCCTGCTCCCTCTCCCAGAGGGAGAGGGCTGGGGTGAGGGCGCTCGCCTGGCAATACCCCAAGCAACGTATTGATCCTCATCAAAGTCACGACCAAGCCATCTCCTCTTGACACCTGCGGGCCGCCGTGTCATAGTGATGCGACATGACGAGTGCGTCATATGACGATGGCGTCATGTTTGCCCCGCGCGGGATCACTCCACCCTTGCTTCGGCCTGACTTCAACGGAGAGGAGGCGGCGCATGCAAGCGTTTCTCCAGGTCACGCTCTCTGGCCTCGTCACGGGCAGCCTGTATGGCCTGCTGGCGCTCGGACTCGTCCTCGTCTATCGCACCACCGGCGTGCTCAACTTCGCCTATAGCGCCCTCTCGACCTTTGGCGCCGCCTTCCTCTTCGTACTGGAGACCGGGCGCGGCATGAATTTCTGGCTGGCGCTGCCGCTCAGCCTGATCTTCTCCGCTGTGCTCGGCGCCGCGATGGAGCGTCTCTTCGCGCGGCCCGTGCTGCACGCGCCCGTCTTCACCAAGGCCATCGCCACGCTGGCGCTGGCGCTCGTGCTGAGCACTGTGGCGCAGGCCATCTGGCCGCAACTGGCCTTCACGGAGCACTTTCCCACGCCATTTGAGGGCGCGTCGTTCAACGTCGGTGGCGTCTTCGTCACGGCGGCGGCGCTCATGGCCTTGGGCGTGACGGTGGTGGTAGTCGCCGCGCTGACCCTCTTCCTGGGCCGCACCCGCATGGGGATGGCCATGCGCGCCTCAGCCGACAACCAGCCCGTCGCGCAGTTGATGGGCGCGCCAGTGGGCCGCATCTTTCTGCTGACGTGGGCGGTCGCCACCGTCATCGGCGCACTCTCGGCCATCATGCTGGCGGCGCAGCAGCGCACGGTAGACATCTCCTATATGAATCCCGTGCTGATCCTGGCGTTCGTGGCCGCCGTGCTGGGCGGGCTGGACTCCCTGCCCGGAGCGCTGGTGGGCGGCATCGCCGTCGGGCTGGCGCAGAACTGGCTGGCGCTGCTGCTGGCGGGACATCAGATTGGCCCGCTCGACATCAGCGCGCCGGGCATTCGCGAGACGATCATCTTTGCGGCGTTTGTCATTGTGCTGCTGTTCCGCCCGCAGGGGCTTTTCGGCAAGGCCGAGTTGCGCAACGTCTAGCGCCACGGTCAGCGCGCCCGACCGTCCAGGAGGTTCCGCATGGTGACCACGCAGCCAACATCCCCGGCGCCCGTCTCCGCCGCGCCACCGCCCACTGGCCGTGCGGGCGCGCTGGCCGCGCTGCGGCGGGTGCGCGCGAGTCAGGCGCTGCTGCTCGCGCTGTTGATCGTGATGGTGGCGCTGCCCACGCTCTTCGATCAGATCTTCGGCTTCAGCGGCGCATTCCAGCTGCATCGTGTCAGCCTGATCGCCATCTTCGCGCTGGCCGCGCTGGCGCAGAACATCCTGACGGGCTACGCGGCGCAGCCCTCGCTGGGCAATGCAGCGTTCTTCGGGCTGGGGGGCTATCTGCTGGCGTGGCTGGCGGGCGATCTCGGCCAGCCCTACTGGCTCGCCATCATCGTCGCCATGCTGGCGAGCGCGCTGATCGGCGTCATCATCGGTGGCCCGGCGCTGCGCGTCTCGGGCGCTTATCTGGCCATCGCCACGCTCGGATTGGTGCTGATCGCCAGCTCGCTCTTCGACCTGTGGGACACCACAGCGGGCCGCCAGAGCTACGGCATCAACAATCTGCCCGGCCTGCTGCAGGACGATCACACGCTCTACTATCTCGTCCTGCTGATCACGGTGATCGTCTTCGCGCTGGGCTGGGTGCTGCTGCGGTCGCGCGTGGGACGCGCCTGGGTCGCCATTCGCGATAGCGAAGCAGCGGCGCTAGCGTTCGGCGTCAACACCACCTATTACAAGCTGCTGGCCTTCATCGTCAGCGCCGCGCTGACGGGGCTGGCGGGCGCGCTCTACGCCATCTGGGCGCAGACGGCAGACTCCTCGATGTCGAGCGTCGATCAGACCATCATCTTCCTCGCCATGATCGTCGTCGGCGGACTGGGCTCCATCCTTGGCTCGGCGCTGGGCGCGCTCTTCGTCGGCTTCCTGCCGCTGCTGCTGGGGCAGGTTCCCTCGCCACTGACCGTCGGCGGCCTCTCGATACAGGTCTCCACCCTCACCACA
Organism: Ktedonobacterales bacterium; assembly: GCA_036258195.1. Taxonomy (GTDB): domain Bacteria; phylum Chloroflexota; class Ktedonobacteria; order Ktedonobacterales; family JADMIN01; genus JAKAIY01. Next base: position 6,537 of record DATAED010000251.1, on the reverse strand, counting down.
GGCATCTACGGTCTGCTGCTGCTGCTGGCGCTAATCTTCTTCCCCGCCGGGCTGGCCGCCATCCGCGACCACCTCGGCGCCCTGGCCGCGCGCCTGACACGCGCGGGCCGCAGCGCGAACACAGGAGGCGCCGCATGAGCGCGACAGGCGATGCGACGACGACACAGCAGGCGCTGCTGGATGTGCGCGGGCTGACGGTGCGTTTCGGTGGGCTGGTCGCCCTCAACGCGCTCGATCTGCGCGTGCGCGAGGGCGAGATCTTCGCGCTGGTGGGGCCAAATGGCGCTGGCAAGACGACGCTGCTCAACTGCGTCAGCGGCTTCGTGCAGCCCAGCGCGGGCAGCCTCACCTTCGATGGGGTCGATGTACTGGCGCTGGCGCGGCATCAGCGCGCGGCGCTGGGCATTGGGCGCACCTTCCAGAATGTGCAGCTCTTCGGGACCATGACCGTGCTGGATAACCTGCTGGCCGCGCAACACGCCCACCTGCGCGCCAACTTCGCGACGAGCCTGCTGCCCATTGGCCCGGCCATCGCCGAGGATCGCCGCGCGCGCGCCCACGGACGCGAGCTACTGGAGTTGCTGGGCATCGCGCAGTATGCCAACGCCATCGCAGGCGCGCTACCCTTTGGTGTGCAGAAGCTGGTAGGCGTGGCGCGGGCGCTGGCGCTCCGCCCGCGCCTGGTGCTGCTGGATGAGCCAGCGGCCGGCATGCCGCAGACGGAGGTGGCGCAATTCGCCGGGGCGCTGCGGCGCTGGCGCGACGAGCTGCATGTCACCTTCGTGCTGATCGAGCACAACATGACGCTGGTGCAAAGCGTGGCCGAGACGGTCAGCGTGCTGGACTACGGGCGCAAACTGGCCGAAGGAACGCCCGCCGAGGCGCTGGCGAATCCCGCTGTGCTGGAGGCGTATCTGGGGAGCGCGGGAGCGCAGGAGGCCGCACATGCTGAGCGTTGAGGGGCTGCGCGCCGGATATGGCCCGCTGGAAGTGCTGCACGACCTCTCGTTCAGCGTCGAGCAGGGCGAGGCGGTCGCCATCCTGGGAGCCAATGGCGCGGGCAAGACGACGCTGATGCGCGCGCTGACGGGGCTGATTCGCACGCGCGCCGGGGCGATCACGCTGGGCGGCCAGCGCATCGAGCGGCGCGCGCCAGAGCAGCGCGTGCAGAGTGGGCTTGCGCTGGCGCCGGAGGGACGCGAGCTCTTCGGCTCGCTGACGGTGCGCGAGAATCTCCTCATGGGCGCCTTCACTCGCCGCGACCGCCACACGCTGGAGGCCGACATCGAGCAGATGCTGGAGTACTTCCCCCGCCTGCGTGAGCGCCTGAGCGCGCCCGCCGCCAGCCTGAGCGGCGGCGAGGGGCAGATGCTCTCGATTGGCCGCGCGCTGATGTCGCGCCCGCGCGTGCTGCTGCTGGATGAGCCATCGCTGGGGCTGGCTCCGGCCATTGTGGATACCGTCTTCGGCGTCATCGCGCGGCTGAACCGCGAGCAGGGGCTGACCGTCGTGCTGGTCGAGCAGAATGCGCGCATGGCGCTGCAAGTCGTCTCGTCGGCCTATGTGCTGCAGGGCGGAGCGGTGGCGCTGCACGGCGCGACCGCCAGCCTGGCGCAAGACCCCGCCGTTCAGCGCCTCTACCTCGGCGTTGGCGTAGAATCTCCAGCAGCGACGCCTGCCGATGCGCCGATGGCAGCGCCCACAAGTGGGGATGATCCGACTGGCGAGCCATACGGCGAGCCAACGAAGGGAGATGATCCGGTGATGAATGCGCCATTGTTGCCCGGCGTGCAGGCCCGGCAGGTCGAGACGCCACGGCTGCGCGTCAATCTGCTCTCTGCTGGCGATGAAGCGGGAACGCCGGTCGCGCTGATCCACGGCAATGTGTCGTCGGCGCGCTTCTTCGAGGAGACGCTGCTGGCGCTGCCAGCGGGCTATTGGGGGCTGGCGCCCGATCTGCGCGGCTTTGGGGCCAGCGAGACGAAACCGGTGGACGCCACACGCGGCGTGCGCGACTTCGCCGACGACCTGCACGCGCTCTTCACCACGCTGGGGCTGACAGGCGCGCGGCGACCGCATCTGGTGGGCTGGTCAATGGGCGGCGGGATTGTCCTGCAATATGCGACCGATCATCCTGACAACGTCGCCTCGCTGACGCTGATCGACCCGATGTCACCCTTCGGCTTTGGCGGCACAAAGGACGCCGCCGGGACGCTGTGCTGGCCCGATGGCGCAGGCTCCGGTGGCGGCACAGCCAATCCAGAGTATGTCCAGCGCCTCACCGCCAACGATCGCGGCGATGAGTCGGCCAACTCGCCGCGCGCTGTGATGAACGCCTTCTACTTCAAGCCGCCCTTCCGCGTGGCGCCGGAGCGCGAGGATGTCTTTGTAGATGAGATGCTGCGCATGGCGCTGGGCGAGCAGAATTATCCCGGTGACACGCAGACCTCGGAGAACTGGCCCGGCGTGCGCCCGGGCGTGTCAGGCGTCAATAACGCCATCGCGGCGGGGCTATGCGATCTGAGCGGATTCGCGCAGGCGGCCAGCGCGGCAGGAGCAGCGGATGCGCCGCCCGTGCTGTGGGTGCGCGGCGCCGACGACCAGATCGTCTCGGACACCTCGTTCCTCGATTTCGGCACGCTGGGTGGGCTGGGCTATGTGCCGGGCTGGCCCGGCGTCGAGGTCTATCCCTCGCAGCCGATGGTCGCGCAGATGCGCCATCTGCTGGACGCCTATCAGGCGGCGGGAGGGCGCTACGAGGAGGTCGTTATCGCCGACTGTGGCCACTCGCCACACATCGAGCAGCCGGAACAGTTTCGCCAGGCGTTCTTCGCGTTCCTCACCCAGGGGTCGCAGGGGTGCTGATGCGGACGCAAGGTAGGTAAGGTAGGCAAGGCAGGCAAGGTAGGAGGATGATCGCATGGCGCAGCTAGAGGGCAAGGTGGCGCTGGTCACGGGCGCGGCGTCGGGCATCGGTCTGGCGACGGCGCAGGCGCTGGCGGCGGCGGGCGCGCGGGTGACGCTGGCCGACATCGACGCCGAGCGCGGGCAGACCGAGGCGGCGAAGCTCAGCAACGCCGCCTTCGTGGCGAGCGATCTGTCGCAGGCGGGCAGCGCGGCGCAGGCAGTTGACCAGGTCATCGCGGCGCAGGGGCGGCTGGACATCCTGGTGAACAACGCGGGCATCCAGCATGTCGCGCCGATCACGGAGTTCCCGGAGGGGAAGTGGCGTCTGCTGATCGAGCTGATGCTGACGGCGCCCTTCCTGCTGACGCAGGCGGCGCTGCCGGGGATGTATGAGCGCGGCTGGGGGCGCATCATCAACATCGGCTCGGTGCATTCGCTGCGCGCGTCGGCCTTCAAGTCGGCCTATGTCAGCGCCAAGCACGGGCTGCTCGGCCTGACACGGGTGACGGCGCTGGAGGGGGCCGAGCACGGCGTCACCTGCAACTGCATCTGCCCCTCCTATGTGCGCACGGCACTGGTGGAGAAGCAGATCACCGACCAGGCGCGCGTCCACGGCATCCCGGAGTCGGAGGTGGTGGAGAAGATCATGGTGGCCGAGGCGGCGATCCATCGCCTGCTGGAGCCATCCGAGGTGGCGGACTACATCACCTTCCTGTGCTCCGACGCCGCCTCTGGCGTGACGGGCAGCGCCGTCACCATCGACTGCGGCTGGACGGCGCACTAGCCCCCTCCCCCAGCCCCTCCCCCGCCAATGCGGGAGAGGGGAGCTACACGCCGCATCGCCTGGCCTGGGTTCCCCCTCCCTGAAGGGGAGGGGGCTGGGGGGTGAGGTCATCCCTGGCCACCGCGCCCCTGCCTGTGCGATGATACCGCTGGCTCAGCAGAGGCAATACCGCTAGCTTCTTTCGCGGGGGAGTGTTGAGATGGGCGCGCGCAATGAGCGGACAAACGCGAGAGGAGATGGCATGGCAGACGTTGACGCAGTTTCGGCGCGCACGGCCTCGGCGCCGCTCGTGCCAGCCACCCCCCGCGGAGAAGCAACCCGCCGCCGCCTGCTGGACGCCGCCGAGGATGTCTTTGGCGAGATGGGCTACTACGAGGCCAGCGTCTCCGAGATCACGCGCCGCGCCGGGGTCGCTCAGGGAACGTTCTACATCTACTTCCACTCCAAGCGCGAGACCTTCGTGGAGCTAGTGGAGGACATCGGCGAGCGGCTGCGCACGGCGACCTCGACGGCCATCCAGGATGAGTCAGATCGGATCGCAGCCGAGCGCAAGGGCTTCGAGGCGTTCTTCCGCTTCGTCTACGAGCACCGCCGCATCTATCGCATCGTGGAGGAGGCCGGGCGTGTGGCGCCCGAGGCGGCGCGCGAATACTATCGCCGCATCAGCCTGGGCTACGAGCGTGGGCTGGCCAGCGCCATGCGCGATGGGCAGCTCCGCCCGGCAAACGAGGAGGGGCTGGCCTACGCGCTGATGGGCATCGGCCACTTTCTGGCGCTGCGCTGGCTGATCTGGCCGAGCGAGGAAGAGACGGAGACGCAGGCGGCGGATGCGTCGCCCAGCGTCATCCCCGACGCCGTGCTGGAGAGCGTGATGAGCTTCATCGCGCGTGGCCTGCGCGTGGATGAGGGGCAGGCGTAGCGGGGGCGGCGCCCATCCTCCACCTGCCGCCGCGCGCCCTTGCCCGCGACGGTCATAGTGCTCACCTGGACGAAATGGTTCGAAGTCGCATGGCCACTGTTTTCGCAGGCCGATTCAGCATGCTTCGCTGACTGCTACCCCGCCTGTCCGCCCATTTTGACCTTTGGCCCCTGGTGTGCGAAGGTGGAGCGGATTCAGGGTGGGGAGTGGGAAGCCGGGCGCATCATAATGCGCTGTCCCGTTCGGAAGCTGATCGCGCCGTAATCTGGCGCTGGCTATATTCCAGGCTTTTATCGCAACTCCGCTCGCGTGAGGCCATGCTGTGGCGGCGTCACGATTCTACAGGATTTCAGCGGAGGCAGCGCCATCGTGCTCATTCAGGCTAGCCCATCATCCGAATCCCCGGTTCCCTCTGATCTCGCTGCGGAACACGCCGCGCCACTCACCCGCCGCGAACTGCTCGGCCTGAATGTGCTCTGGTTCGCGCTGAACTTCGTCTTTGCGGCGCTGCTGCCGATTGTCATCCCCGCGCAGATTCTGCTGTATGTCTCGCCGGGCGCGGTTGGCTCCGGACAGCAGGCGCTCTTCCTGGGGGCGCTGGCGGCGCTGGGCGCGGTGACGGCAGTGATCGTGCAGCCGACGGTGGGCGCGCTCTCGGATCGCACCTCCACTCGGCTCGGCAAGCGCCGCCCATACATCCTGGCGGGCGCGCTCGTCATGCTGCTGGGCCTCTCGCTGCTGGCCTTCACTCATGAAATCGCGCTCTTCATCCTCGGCATGTTCTTCGTGGTGGTGGCGAATACGATGAGCGGCACGGCTTACCAGGGGCTGATTCCGGATCGCGTGCCGCACGCGCAGCGTGGCGCGGCGTCCGGCTATATGGGGCTGATGACGATCCTCGGCACGGTCGGCAGCCTGGCGGTCGCCTCGCTGCTGCTGGCGCAGGCGGGAACGACGGGCAGCGCCGCGCACACGCTGGTGACGGGACTCGCGCGGGGGGCCTCGCTCTTCTATTGCATCGGCGCGGCGCTGGTGGTCGTCGCGGCAGGCGTCACGCTGGTGGCTGTGCGCGAGACGCCCTACGCCGTGGCGCCACGCGGCGACACGGGCGCCATCAGCCGTCGCCAGCGGATCGCGCAGCTCTGGCTCGACCCGTGGCGGCATCCCAACTTCACCTGGGTCTTTCTGACGCGGGGATTTGTCGTGCTGGGGCTGGCGCTCTTCACAACCTACATCGCCTACTACTTCGCGCAGGTCGCGCATGTGGCGAACTTCGTGCAGGCTACCGCCATCAACGCTGTGCTGGCGCTGGTGGGCGCGGTCGTCAGCACGCTGGCGGTGGGGCTGATCTCCGACCGCATGCGGCGGCGTGCGCCAATCGTGTGTGTGGCGGGCGGGCTGATGGCGCTGACGGCGCTGGCCTTCGTCGTCGCGCCGGGGCGCATCCCATTGTGGCCGCTGGGCGTCATCTTTGGCCTGGGCTATGGCGCGTACATGAGCGTCGATCTGGCGCTGGCGGTGGACGCGCTGCCCTCGCACCACGACGCCGGCAAGGATCTGGGGCTGTGGAGCATGGCATCGACGCTGCCTGCTGTGCTGGCGCCTGTGTTGGGGAGCGCCGTCATCTTCCTGGCCGGGCTGGCAGGGCAGACTGCCTCGGGCTATCGCGCCGTTTTCGGGCTGGCGACGGTCTTTCTGGCGCTGGGAGCGGTCTTCGTACTGAAGGTGCGCGAGCGGCGGCATCCCCACCCCGCAAAGGATGCGCCAGTGGTCGAGCCAGCAGCACGTTGAGGCGGGGCGGGCGGAACCTCTCCTCCTGTCCCCCTCCCCTCGGAGGGGAGGGGGAACCCTGACCAGGCGGGGCACGCAGGGCAGGCGAATCGTCATCACGAGCGTGTCGCCAAGGACTGCGTCTCGCAATCGCCGC
>DATAED010000250.1:0-16426 GCA_036258195.1 Ktedonobacterales bacterium | reverse complement strand
CAGGCTGTCCGTTTTGCCAGCGGCACGACCTGGAGTTGACGCTGGCCGAGACGCCGTCGTTCTACCTGCTGGCCGACCACGCGCCGCTCGTGCCGGGCCATGTGCTGATCGTGCCGCGCGCGCACTACGCCTGCTACGGCGCCATCCCCGCGCGCCTGGACGCCGAGCTGCTGGAGCTGAAGGAGACGACACGCCGCTTCCTCAGCGAGGTCTACCATGCGCCGACGTTCTTCGAGCATGGTATCTTTCGGCAGACGGTCTATCACGCGCACCTGCACGCTATGCCCTTCGGCCCAGTGACGTGGGATCTGCTAGGCATGGCGGAGGGGTCGGGCGGCGTGCCCTTCCACGGTCAGGATGACCTGCGCGCGTGGTATGCCCAGCGCGGGCAATACTTCTTTCTGGAGACGCCCGGAGACGCGGAACACGATTCGCCCCCACAGGCGGCCATCCTCCCCGCCGAGATGGGCATCTACGGGCGCGCGCTCTCGACGCTGCACCAGCTCACCAACGCGCGCGGCGGCTGGTCGCCCCCGCAGCTGCGCTACGCCACGCGCGGCCCCAAGCTGCGCGCGCTCTCGGCGGCCTGGAGCGCCTGGCGCTCGCAGGCAGAGTAGGTGCGCAAAATTGCGCGAGTGGCGCGCATCGCTCTGTTAGCGGCTGCGGCCTTTCTGGTCGTTAGCCTGATCGTCGAGACAGTGATTCGTTGGCTGCCACCCGACAAGGTAGTTGTGAGCACCGTGTGGCATTCGTCGACGACACCGCAATCGTACACGCACACCTACGCCGCGCCGCGCGACGCCGAGACTATCGGCCAGATCGATGCTGCTTTCAATCACGACAATACTGTCTCTGTGTACCCCACCTTCAACACGTTGTGCAGCGGCTCGACGCCGCTCTATGATCAGGAGAGCTACACCGTTACGTTCTACTGGCACGGTCTCCCGACACAGGTATGGCAGAATGGCCCATGTCAGGAATGGCTCAGAACAAGCGGCGGCGTGCTCGATCCGTGGGGGCGCACAGTAGTGCCCTACTATCCGTTCCACCTGCAACACAACAACTAAAGCCTGGGTTACGCCATCAGCCGCTGGGCCAGGCGATTTGCCAGGCGGATGCTGTAGTTCTGGCCGCGATCCTGGGGGTAGACCTGGAACATGTTGGCGACGTAGAGATTGGGGATGGGCGTCTCGTGCGGCGGGATGTGGCTGGCGTACTCGCGCGTGACGATCGGTTGCGCCCACGGCGCCGCGAAGCCCCAGCTCGCTGTGATCCAGTCGCGGCTGAAGGCTTGATTGAGCCGCAGGATGCCCGGCAGGTAGCGCTCCAGCGCCTGCTCCGGCGTCTCGCGCAGCACGGGGTGGTTCATCGGGATGTAATTGCCGAAGTAGACCAATCGCCGCCCGCCATACTCCTCTGGCCCGATGAAGTTGGTGTGCTCGATAGCGTTGAGGAAGGGATAGCCCTCGTCGCCAATCGCCAGCCAGTAGACGTGGTCGGGCAGCAGCGGGCGGTCGAGCGCCAGAATCAGGCAGTGCGCGCCGAACGCCTCGCCCCAGTCGTAGCGCGCGCGATAGTCGTCGGGCAGCTCAGGCGCCAGGCGGCAGGTGAGGCGCGTGGGCAGTGTGGAGACGACGCGCGTGTACGTCTCGTCGCCCTGCGCCGTGCTGACACGCAGTCCGTCGCCTTCGCGCCGCACCTCGCGTACCTCCACGCCCAGCCGCACCGCGCCGCCACGCGCCTCGATGCCCGCCACCAGACCATCGTAGATCTGCTGGAAGCCGCCGAGCAGGTAGCCCAGGCGCAGCGTGCGGTAGTGCGCCCGCGCCCACATCCACGGCATGGCGATGTCGTCGGCGCGCGCGCCAAACTTGCCGACCAGCATGGGCTTCCAGATCTTCTGATAGGCGCGCTGGCCCATCCAGCGGGGCAGCCAGGCCGCCGCCGTGCTGCCCGCCAGCGGCTCCGGCGAGGGCAGGAATTTGAGGACGGCGCCACCCGCGCCGAGACGCAGGCGGTCGAGCAGCGGCAGCGGCGAGAGCGAGAGGATCGAGCGGGGATCGCTGTCGAGTCGGTAGGGCTTGCCGCCGATCAGCATGCTGCTATTGGGCGTGCGCCAGGTGAGCTTCTCGCCCAGCCCCAGCTCGCCGATCAGCGCGATGGCGTCGCTATCGGTGGCGAAGAGGTGGTGATAGAACTTCTCCAGCCAGGGGCCGTGCTCGCCGACCCGAAAGCCTGCCGCCAGCCCACCCGCCTCGGCCTCGCGCTCATAGACCACCACCCGCTCGCCCGCCTGCGCCAGCCGCCAGGCCAGCGTCAGCCCCAGCGCGCCCCCACCCAGAATCGCCGTGCTCTGCGCCGTCATCGCGTCATCCTGTCGCTGCTCGTCCACCACGCTCAGAGCCTACAGTATAGCGCGCGGAGCGACCTCACCCCCTGACCCCGTCTCTTCGCGGGCGAGGAGGAGCCAGATGGGTCAGCAGGGGGGCGGAATGGTCAACTCTAGCCATGCGCCACACGGCCTGGCCTGGGTTCCCCCTCCCTCGGAGGGGAGGGGGACAGGGGGAGAGGCGCCGCTCGCTCGCGCCAACTCGCCTGCCATGGATTCCCTTCCCTGAAGGGCGAGGGGAGCGGTTCAACCCTGCTCGTCGTCCTCTTCGTCGAGCAGGACGTGGCTGTGGCGCTCGCCGTTGTAGGAGAGCCGCATCGGCTTCTCATCGCGCACGGTCTCCAGATGGACGGGGCGCGACCAGATCTGGTAGAGATGCTCCAGCGTCTTCTCGGCGTAGGGCAGATCAAGCTCCTGCCCGTCGAAGTGATGGTGCAGCAGCAGCTCGGTATTGCCGTTGTAGTCGGCGTCCCAGACGGTGATGTAGGGGTAGCCAAAGTTCGTCATGCTGGTGACAAGCCCGTCGCGCACCTTCTCCCAGTTCTTCTCGACGATGACCCACTCATCGCCGACCTTCTTGTAGAGGTACAGATCCAGCTCCTCCACCAGGTCTTTGGTGAGGTAGTTGCGCAGCAGCGACACGTCGCTCTCCACCTCGCGCACCTCGAAGAGCTTGGCCTTGCCCTGCCCCGGCAGCCGCCCCTGCGCCTGCTCCTCCTCGGTGGGATGATCCCAGCGCCGCTCGATGTCTTCGAGCAGGTGGTAGCCCAGGTGATAGGGGTTGATGCGCATGCGTGAGGTCGCCAGCACGCCCGCGTGCATCTGCGCGAACTGGGTGAATTCGTTGTCGTCCAGATCCATCTCGCGCGTGATGCGCGAGTGCCAAAAACTGGCCCACCCCTCGTTGATTACCTTCGTGCGCATCTGGGGGACGAAATAGAGCATCTCCTCGCGCACGATCAGCAGCAGGTCGCGCTTCCACGCCTCCAGATTAGGCGCATGCTCGGCGAGGAACTTCAGGATATCCTTCTGCGGCTCGGCGGGGAAGCGCTTGCGGCGAGCCTCGGCGCGGCGCTCAGCCTCTGCCGCCTCCTCTTCGCGGGTGGCCTCGCTCTGGTCGAGCGCCCAGAGGTCGTCGTACGCGCTCGTGCGTTTGTGTGCGGCGCCGTCCTCCTTGCTGGCGTACACGCCCTCGTCGGCATGCTCGCCGCGCCGCTGGCGCAGGTATGTGTTGGGATCGATATGCTCCTCGATGGCCAGCACGGCGTCGAGGAAGCGCTCGACCTTCGCGACGCCATGGTCATACTCATATTTGCGCACACGGTCGGCGTTGACGCTGACCTTATCGATCATGTTGGGCGGCGTGCTGCGGAAGTAGACGTTGTTCTTGAAGAAGTCCGTATGCCCCAGCACATGCGCCACCACCACCTCATTCTGCAGCAGATCGTTCTGCTCCATCAGGAAGGCGTAGGAGGGGTTGGTGTTGACCACCAGCTCGTAGATCTTGCTCAGGCCGTAGTCGTATTCCGTCTTCATGCGGTAATAGGCTTTGCCGCGCGACCAGTGGCTGAAGCGTCCCGGCAGGCCATACGCGCCGAACTCGTACATGATGGTAGCTGGCACCAGCTCAAAGTTGACCGGATACGGATCCAGCCCGAAGCGTTTGGCGATGCCCCAGATCTCCTCGATGGCGTCTTCCAGCTTCGCCAGATAGCGCTGGTTGGGGGTCATATCGTGTGGTGTGGCCATAGATGCGGCTGGCCCTCCTCTCCGGTCTCGCTCAGGGCTGCTCAGTATTGCCTGGGGCGCTTGTCTGCCAGGCTCAGGGGGTCGCGGGAGCTTCATCGCGCAGCGCGAAGAATTTGCGCAGGGCGGGGTAGACCTCGGTTTTGTCCGAGATCGTCACCGAGATGAACTTGCGATCCTCGATCTTGGTGTAGGCCGACATCAGCGTGCTGGGCGAGCGATAGTGGCCCTCGCGAATCTCGCCGTAGCCGAAGATGTTGCACTGCTCCATGAGCTGCGTCACCAGCGCCACGCAGCGCTCGTTGTCCCAGGGGAGGTTATCGCCATCGGAGAAGTGGAACGGATAGATGTTCCAGTCGTCCGGGTTGTAGCGTTCGTCGATGATGCGCAGCGCCAGCTCATAGGCCGAACTGACCTGCGTGCCACCGCTCTCGCCGTGGGTAAAGAACTCTTCCTCGGTCACCTCTTTGGCCTCGGTGTGGTGACTGATGAAGACGATGTTCACATTGTTGTATTTCGTGCGCAGGAACCGCACCATCCAGAAGTAGAAGCTGCGCGCGATGTACTTCTCGAACTCGCCCATGCTGCCTGAGGTGTCCATCATGGCCAGCACGACGGCATTCGACTGGTAGCGCACGGTCGGCTCCCAGGTCTTGAAGCGCAGGTCTTCGTTGCGGATGCTGTGGAAATGCGGATCGCCCTTCGCGGCGTTGCGCTTGATGTTCTCCAGGATTGTGCGCTTCTTGTCGAGGTTGGCCATCGGGCCGACTTTGCGGATGTCGGTGAAGCGCACCGTCTCGGTCTCCATCTCGACCTGCTTCTTCTCTTCGAGGAAGGGCAAGCCCAGATCCTCGAAGATCAGCTCGGCCAGCTCGTCGAGCGTCACCTCGGCCTCGTAATAATCGACGCCTGGCTCCTCGCCTGCCTCCCCGCGCTGGCCCTTGCCGGGGCGCGGGTCCGCCGCGATGACATCGCCCACCTGGCTGTCGCCATCGCCTTCGCCGGCGTGCTGCTGGCGGCCCGGATCGTAGCGGAAGCGGTATTCCTCCAGCGAGCGGATCGGCACCTTGAAGACCTTTTTGCCGTCCGAGAGGATGATGCTCTCCTCGCTGACGATCTCTTTCAGGTTCTTCTTGACCGCCTCGCGAATCTTTGCCTTGTGGCGCTCCTGGTCGATCGCGCCCTTGCGATGCAACGACCAGTCGTGCTGTGAAATGGTCGAGCGGAAGCTATCATCTCTGCCCATGTCGTTCCCCCTGAACGTCAGCGCTCCGCAGATCGGTTGGTGGAGGCGGCTGACGACGCTGGCGACAGTCTGCCCGCCGCCAGCGCCTTGCCAGCGCCCTGCCACGCCGCCTAGCGGTTTAGCAGCGAGCCGACGTACTTCAGCAGTTCATTGGCGCAGACCGGGCAGTAGCCGTGATCGCCGATCAGGCGGTTTATGACCTCGTTGGACTTCTTGAGCTGCTCCGGGTCGGGTGTGCGGGCCGAGGTCGTGATCTTCACCACGTCGCGCAGGTCGGCGAACAACTTCTTCTCGATGGCCTCGCGCAGGCGGTCGTGGCTGGTGTACGAGAACTGCTGCCCGCGCCGCGCCAGCGACGAGATGCGAATCAGAATCTCCTCGCGGAAGGTCTTCTTCGCGGGCTCCGGGATGCCGATTTGCTCCTCGATGGAACGCATCAACTGCTCGTCCGGATCCATATCCTCTTCGGTGATGGGGTCGCGCACCTTGGTCTTGTTGCAGTACGCCTCGACGTTATCGAGGTAGTTGTTCAGCAGGGTGCGCGCCGACTCCTCGAAGGAGTAGACAAACGCCCGCTGCACCTCCTTTTTCGCCATCTCGTCGTACTCTTTGCGCGCCTCCGCGATGAAGTTCAGATAGTGTTCGCGCTCCTCGCGAGTGATGCTGGTGTGCTGATCCAGCCCATCGCGCAGCGCGCGCAGCGCGTCGATGGGGTTGATGCACGTCACGCCGTCGCGCACCAGCGCGCTGGAGAGCCGATTGATGACGTAGCGCGGCGAGATGCCGTCCATGCCCTCGCGCGTCGCTTCGTCCTGCAGCTCTTTGACGTCTTTCTGCTTGAACTCCTCCATGTCCTCGCCGTCGTAGAGCTTCAGCTTCTTCATCAGGCTCATGCCCGCCTTCTTCGAGGGTTCCAGCCGACTCAGAATGGCAAAAATGCTGGCGATGCGCAGCGTGTGCGGCGCAATGTGGACATCCTTCAGCGCGCTCTGCCCCAGCAGCTTCTCGTAGATGCGCACCTCGTCGCTCACGCGCAGATTGTACGGCACCTTCACCAGGATGATGCGGTCTTGCAGCGCCTCAGACTTCTTGTTGCCAACGAATGCCTGATACTCGTGTTCGTTGGTGTGGCTCACCACGCACTCATCAGCGTAGATCATCGAGAAGCGTCCGGTCTTGATGTTCTGCTCCTGCGAGAGCGTCAGCAGCACGTACAGGAACTTCTCGTCGACTTTGAGCAGCTCGACGAACTCGGCCATTCCGCGGTTGGCGATGTTCAGCTCGCCATCGAAGCGATAGGCGCGCGGATCACTCTCGGAGCCAACATCGCCAATCGTTGAGAGGTCAATACCGCCGACCAGCTCCGCGATGTCCTGGCTCTTGGGGTCAGACGGCGCGAACGTGCCGATGCCGGTGCGCTGCTTCTCACTGAGGGCGATGCGCTTGACAGGGATGCGCTCGATCTCGCCCTTGAAGTCATGCTCGACCATCCAGCGGCACTTCGGGCAGAGCTCGCCCTCGATGTAGAGGCCGTACTCTTTCTCGATGTCGGCGCGCATCTCCTCGGGGATGAGGTGTAGCGGCTCCTCGTGCATGGGGCAGTCGCGGATGGCGTAGACAGCGCCTGCTTCATCGCGCGCGTACGCCTCCATCCCGCGCTTGAGCAGCGCGACGATGGTGGATTTGCCGCCGCCGACCGGGCCCATCAGCAGCAGGATGCGCTTGCGCACTTCGAGGCGCTGGGCGGCGGAGTGGAAGTATTCCACGATCTGGGCCAGCGGCTTCTCGATGCCGAAGATCTCCTCCGAGAAGAACTTGTAGCGCGGATCACCCTGCTTGTTCGTCTCGGTACCGGCGGCCATGATCATGTTGTAGATGCGCTCGTGGGAGAGTTGCGCGACGATGGGGCGCTGGGTGGCGATCTCGAAATATTGCGAGAACGTCCCCTCCCAGCTCAGAGAACGCTCGCGCTCGCGATACTCTTCTAGCCTCTTGACGATATCCATTGCCTGTCCTCCTGTGACGCTCAGGGCATGCCTGGCAGGTTGCGACTCTCCCCTGCGAGGGTAGACGACCGATCTGCGCGCTGGCGTTGGCGCGAGCGGCAGACCACACGTGTCGTATCAGCTACCCCAATGGCCTGGGTGGCTCCCTGGCCCTTGGTACTCCGTCTCTCAGTCGCGGCGACGATGCGATTCACGCTGACCAGACGTCTGGAGCAGCAAGCGAACCGCGCCGCCAGAGAACGCGATCGGCGCAACGTCATCGTTGATTCGCCGTTTGGTGGCTGCCCTACGTGGACAGCCAGGCGAAGAGATAGACCGAAGGTCAGGCGCCATCGAAAGAAGACGCTACAGGCCTGTCCAGGCGTGCTCTGCGCGAGAGGCGCGCAGGTCGCTCATCCGCGTGCGGCCAGAGGTAAGGTCATCTATCGGCGCGTGTGGGGCGACACCGCCCCAACTCGGAAACGCTGTACTTGGGTCATGCTCGCTGGTCGATGAATCGGAAACGGTACGCTCGTTGGTCTCGCTGGTTGGTCTTGCTGGTTCGGAACACCGCAAATCGTGCGAACAAGTCCATGCCGAGTCCGTGCTCGGCGCGCTATCAGACGCTTGCCCGTGCGAGCTGCCTCTGGCCGAGGTCTGGCCGAGGTCCTGAGCCGACCCTCATGGTCGGTCTGGCGTCTGCTGGCTGGTGTGTTGGGCGCTGCGCGCTGCGTCGGCGGGCGATCACATCGCGCCCCGCAGGACGAGCGGCTTCAGGGCCACACGAAGTCACAACCTTACAGTGACGACGCGCCTCGCCAGCCGCAGGCGCTGGCCATGACGCATACTCACAACCGTTCTCAAGTACCTGTGAGGGAAAGTCAAAGGCCCGACTGGCGCCGCATTGGACGCCAGCGATGGTGATGTCGAGCGGATGAAGCTCTCCCAGAGGATCCCGGTCAGCGCCGGGAGCGATGGGAAAACGACGATCGCCCCGCCGCGCGGACCGCGAAGAGGCCAGGCTTCATGTCCGTTGGCCTCCTCTCATCGTCGCAGGTTCACGCGCCTGTCCATCTGACCCGCTACTCATCCAGCGGGCGGGCCAGGCGCGCAGCGTGCGCTGACACTCCCCGGCTAAGACTGCCAAAACATTATGCAAAGAACTCAGCCGTATATGGGGGCCAGCGTATCACACTGGCGGATATGGCGCAAGTGGACAACCACCCCCATCGCGCGAGCGCCCGCGCTCATTCTCTGCACTGTATACGGTTCATCGGGCGCTTTTGGCGCCACCCGCTGGGCCACCCGCTGACTGGCGCCGCTCGCTGCCCATCTCTGGAGCTGCACTTCGCCTGCCTATGACGATGGCCTATCGCAATGCCTGTGCCGATTGCCACGCCTGCTGGCGGTGGCGCGCCGAAAAACGCGATGAAACGCGCAGGCGTCGCGGCTCGCTGTATCTTAAGTGAGCGAGATGCGGCGAGAGCGCACACATGGCAAACGCCGCGACGGACACTGTGGCGGACACATGCAGGAGGATTTGATAGGGCGCCCGCCGCCTGATCGCTGATTTATCGCAGATTCGCGCCGCGACACGCACGACGATTCTGCGTTTGACGTCCCTGGAACGGGTATGCTACCATCGAAATGTAGAGAACGAGAAGAACGCATGCGCGGCGCTCTGTTCAGGGACGAGGCAGAGCCGCCACGAGACTCGCCAGGCGGTCTGGTCGTCGGAGGATCCTTGCAGCGTAGCAGGAGAGCGCATATGTGGTTCCAACGTGTCATCTCATGGTTCCGGGCGCTCTTCTCTGCGCTCGGCGAAGCAGACGAAGCGCCTGCCGACGGCTCTGCGCGGCTCGAACCACTTGAGCCGATCAGCGAGCCGGAGTTCACTCGCCGACAGCTCCTTTACCCCCGCGATTCGCTGAAGTCCTTTGGCCTGGGCGCCGCACAGGATACGCTGCCGCTCACGCCAACCAGCTACGAATCGCCCAAGACCATCCCGCTGATCCGCCTCTCGCCACAGATCGATCTGCGCTACGAGACACCGCCCACGGCGCCGCTGCCGACGCCGCCCGCGACCACGGCGCCGCTGATGAGCCGCGAGCCAGCGCAGCCCGCCAGCGAGCCGCTCTCCGCCAGCCTCCAGCGCCTGAGCGAGCTTCCCGATTCGCTCGATACCTTCGATCAGATGGGCGATCTCGACGACATGACCCGCCGCCTGCTCTTCTTGCGACGGCTCGTGCGCCAGCGCGTCTACAACGAGGGCTTCGCGATAGATGAGACACCGCAGCAATACCGGCGCAGCCTCGGCCTCGGCGACCACGCGAGCGAGACGGGCAGCGAGAACTGACCTCAACGGGTTGACGCCAGGCTCGGGACGCACATCCGCACGGACGCGCCATCTGAAGAAAGGCGCGCCATCATGCCCACCTTCTCCTATGACGGCCTCGACCTCTACTACGAGATCGAGGGGCGCGGCTTCCCCATCGTGCTGCGTACGGGCGGCGGCGGCGACGCTGGCATGTTTCGCGAGGCCGGATATGTGAACGGGCTGGATGGCTACCAGCGCATCCTCTTCGATCATCGCGGGCGGGGCCGCAGCCAGAAGCCCACGCGCGTCGAGGACTACGCCGTGGAGCGGCACGTCGCGGATGTCGTGGCACTGCTCGATACGCTGGCCTTGCCGCGCGCCGTGTACTGGGGCTACTCCGGCGGCGCCACCGTTGGCTATGCGCTGGCGGCGGCGCATCCTGAGCGCATCGCCGCCTTCATCGCCACGGGCGTCATCGACGACCCGGACGCCGACGAGGCCGAGGGGCGCGCCGAGACCATCGCCTACGCTGAGGCCATCCGCGCAGGCGGCATGCACTATCTGGTGGATGGCTATACCGCCGAGGCGCCGATGCTACCGTGGTTCCGCGACCAGATGCTCGCAACCGATCCCAACGTCTTCGCCGATTCGCTGCTCGCCGATCTGGAGTGGCCGGGTCCATGGCCACTGCTCGCGCGCATCGCCTGCCCCACGCTGATGCTGGTAGGCGAGCGCGAAGACCCCCACGGCCTGAACCCGCGCGCCGCCGCCCACATGCCACACGCGACGTGCATCACCTTCCCTGGTCTGAATCACATCGAGGCGTTCGAGCGCAGCGACCTCGCCCTGCCGCATGTGCTCGCCTTCCTGCGCGAGCTGCGGTTGAGCTAGCCGCGCGCCAGCCAGAGCGCCTGGGCCACGCTCCACGCCTGCGCCGGGCAGCCGTCGGGGGTGAAGGGCGCGGCGCCCCACGCGATCTCGCTGATGGAGCCAACGCCCGCCACGCGCAGATGCGCCTGGAGCGGAGCCAGCAGCCGGGCGCGCGTGACCATGGCATCCTCATCGGGGAAGGCGTGGGCGCGCGCCTGTGCATAGGCGCCGAGCAGCCATGGCCATGTCGTCCCCTGGTGATAGGCGCCGTCGCGGCTGCGCTGGTCGCCGCCATAGACCCCCTGGAAGGCGGGATCGCTGGGCGCGAGCGTGCGCAGCCCCAGCGGGATGAGCAGCTCGCGCTCAACCACTGTCAGCGCCGACTGCGCCTGCTGCGTGGTGGCCAGCTCAGGCGCCACCGCCAGCGCCACTACCTGATTGGGGCGCAGCGCGGCGTCCACCTGGCCGTAGCGGCCCGCCACGTCGATCACATCGTAGAAGTAGCCACCTGCCGCGTTCCAGAAGCGCGCGCCAAAGCTGGCCCGCGCCTCCGCCGCCAGAGAGGCGTAAGGTGTGGGATCCTGCTCCAGGCGCTCGGCCCAGCCTGCCATCAGCCGCAGCGCGCGATACCACAGCGCGCAGATCTCCACTGGCTTGCCCCAGCGCGGCGTCACCACCCAGTCGCCGACCTTGGCGTCCATCCAGGTGAGCTGCTCGCCCGCCGCGCCCGCCCGCAGCAGGCCATCACTGGCGTCTACACCGATGCCGTAGCGCGTTCCACGGATGTGCCAGCCGATGCTGCTATCGAGCGCGCTGAAGAGCTCGCGCAGGAGCGGCCAGTCCTGAGTGGTGGTGAGGTAGGCGTCGAGCGCGACGAAAAGCCAGAGCGTGGCGTCCACGGTGTTGTATTGCAGCGGGTCGCCTGCGTGGTCGGGGAAGCGATTGGGGATCATGCCCTGGCTCATGTAGGCGACGAAGCCACGCAGCAGCCCGCGCGCCTCCGCTGTGCGCCCGGTGGCCAGCGCCAGCCCGGGCAGTGCGATCATGGTATCGCGGCCCCAGTCGGTGAACCAGGGATAGCCCGCGATGACCGTCACCTGCGGATCATCGCCGCCGACCGGCTCGGCAATAGGCGTAGGTCTGCGCGCCACGATGAACTGATCCGCCGCCAGCGCCAGCCGCTGCGTCAGCTCGTCGCCGCGCGGATGCATGCTGGCCAGCAGGCGACGCTGGCGGTCGCGCTCGCGGGCCAGCGCCTGTCCCACCACCGATTCGTGGTCGGGGCCGCCCGCCGTGGCGCCCGCTGGCAGCGCGCCCGTTGCGTCGCCCACGCTCAGCATCAGGCTGGCCGTCTCGCCTGGCGCCAGCGTCACGCTGAAGACGCCCGGCAGGTAGACATCCTCCACGGAGACCAGCCCACGCGAGCGCTCCACTCGATGCTCCACCTGCCAGTACCACTCGCCGGTCTGCTCGAAGCGCGCGGCTGGCCCCGCCGTTATGCGGCAGACATCCGCTGCGGGGGTGGCGCGCGCCGTACACCAGCTTGGCCCGCTCTCCAGCGCGAATCGCCAGTCGGGATTGCCCTGCTGGCTGGCGTGGTGGTCGCGCCAGACGAGGTACGGCTGCCAGCGTAGCGTGATCAGCGCGCGCGCCCGGCCAGACGCATCCGGCGCGGCGACGAGACGATACTGCACGAAGGTGACATTGGCGCCATGCTCCATCCACAGGCGCTTCTCCAGCGTCAGGCCATCCGCCAGGCGAAAGCTGATGGTTGGGATCAGCCCCTCCAGCGCGAAGCCCGCCAGCCGCTCGAAGCCACGCGGGTCGATGGTTCCATCGCGGTACTCATTGGTTCCCAGCGCGATCTGCTCGCCATCGGCAAGTGTCACCTGCTCGTCCATCTTGGTGACGAGCGCCACCCGCTCCTGCGTGGCGCGCGGCGCGGCGATCAGGTAGCCGTGGTAGCAGCGCGTCGTCGCGCCCGCCACCGTTCCCATCGCGTAGCCGCCGATGCCATTGGTGACCAGCCACTCGTGCGCGAGCGCATCGTCGAGCGCGCCAAATGCAGCGGGCGCCAGCGCCAGCGCCGGGAGATCAATCGCATCGTTGCGCTGCTCATCCATGGGAGTCACGTTCCTTTCCCTTCGCCGGTAGCCGGTCGGCGTCCAGAGCCATTGTATGCCGGGGCATGGCTCGGCGGCTGGCGGCGGTCTGTCAAACTTGTCGCGTCACTTCCCGCTCTGCTATGGTGAAACAGAATGAAGCGACGCAGCAGGATGAGACAGCGAGCAGACGGAGCAGGGGATGCCAGAAGAGGCGACCATCGCAGGGCAGGCGACGCAGCAGGACGTAGCCGAGGACAGGGCCGAGGATGTGGCCCAAGATGTGGTAGAGGGTGAGGGTGAGGGTGAGGGCGTGGCCAGGCGCGAGGGAGCGGCGATGCGTCTCCGCGCCGCCAGCGCTCCCGTCCGCCGCAGCGTCGCCGATGAGCTGTACGGCCCGCTGCCCGTGGCGCGCTGGGCGCAGGCGCTGCTGGAGGCGCCGCCATTTGCGCGGCTGGCGGGCGTATCGCTCTCCGATGTGCCGGGCGCGCTGCTCTTCCGGCGGCCCTTCCCCTCGCGGCTGGCGCACAGCCTTGGCGTGTACTATCTGGCGCGGCAGGCGCGCCCACGCGACCGCGCGCTGCATGCGGCGGCCCTGGCGCACGACCTGGGCCACGGCCCCTTCTCGCACCTGACCGAGCCGCTGATGATCGAGCGGCTGGGGATTGATCATGAGCGGCGCAGCGTAGATCTGCTGCGTCAGGCGCTCCAGCGGGCGCCGGGCGAGACGGCGCGGCTGCTGGCGTGGCTCGATCCTGATGAGGTGGCGGCGCTGATGCTCGGCGGCGGCCCAGAGGGTCGCGGCGCCCTGCTCAACGGCGCGCTGGACTATGACAACATCGACAACGTAGCGCGCTTCCTGCAAGCCTCCGGCCTGGGCGAGCTGAGCTACGATCCGCGCGCGCTGGCTCGCGAGCTGCGCCTGAGCGAGGCGCCCACATCGGGCGCGCCGGAGGTCGCGCTGGCAGCGGATGGCGCGGGGCTGGCGCAGGCTTGGCTGGACGACCGTCGGCGCGTCTATGGCTACCTCTGCGCGGGCGAGCGCAATCTGGCGCTGCATGGCATGCTGCGCAAGGCGGTCGATCTGGCGGCGGAGGCCGGCATGATCACGCCAGCGTTCTTCGACGCGACCGACGCAGACGCGCTACGGCTGCTGCGCGAGGGCGTTTCACTCGGCGCCGCGACGCTCACCGAGGCGGTGGCGCGCGACCAGCTCTATGCGCGGGTCTGGGAGGTCAGCGCGCCCGCGCAGGACGATGCCCTGGCGACGCTCTTCGCTCAGGGGCAGGCGCGGCTGGCGCTGGAGGAGCGCGTGGCCCATGAGGCGGGGCTGGCGCCGCACGAGGTCGTGCTGAGCTACACTATCGCGCGCGGTGAACGCGCGCTCCCGCCCATCCTCGCGCCGATGCCCGGACGCGCTGCGCCTGTCGCCAGCGTGCCTCTCGCCACTGCCAGCCCCACGACCCCAGCGCGCGCCATCAGCCTGCTCATCGCCCACTCCGCTGGACGAGACTACGTGCGCCGCGCCTGCATGGCGGTCGAGCGCGCGCTGGGCTAGGCGCGCGCTCTCGCGGCAGGTCAGGCAATCCCCAGCCAGCCTGCGTCATGATAGAATACGCCGACTGATCTGTGACGCGCATAGACTGGCGCATGGACTGGCGGGAGTGGAAAGCGAGCGGCAGAGATGGCTCCGACTTCGGCGGCGCATCCGCTGGAGGCTGCTACCAGCCTGCCGCAGCGCCTGCTCGATCTGCTCTTTCCGCCGCGCTGTGTCCACTGCGGGCGGATGGGTGAGCCGCTGTGCGCCATCTGCCGCGCCAGCATCCAGCCGCCAGCCAGCCCGCGCTGCGAGCGCTGCGACCGCTCGCTGGGCGACGCGCCGGGGCCACGCTGCGGGCTATGCGTCGCGCTGGTCAGCCAGGGGCAGCGGGTCGCCCTGCAGCGCATCATCGTCGCCACCGACTACGGCGATGCGGCGCGCTCGGCCATCCGCGCGCTGAAGTTTCGACGGCAGCGGCGGCTGGCGCAGCCACTCGGACGCCTGCTCGTGGAGGCCATTCAGCGCGCCGCGCCGCCAATTGATCTCGTCATCCCGATGCCGCTGCACAACAGCCGCAGGCGCGAACGTGGCTACAATCAGGCGGCGCTACTGTCGCGGCCAGTGGCTCGCGCGCTGGCTCTGCCGCTGCGCGATGACGCGCTGGCGCGTGTGCGCGCTACCCGGCCACAGACGCATCTGCATCGCGACGCGCGGCGGGCCAATGTCGCCGGGGCCTTCGCGCTGACCGGATCAGCGGCGGCGCGGGCGCTCGTGGGCCAGCGCATCCTGCTGATTGATGATGTGACGACGACCGGCGCCACGCTGGAGGCCGCCGCCGAGGCCCTGCTGGATGCGCAGCCCGCCGTGATCTATGCGGCGGCGGTGGCGCGGCCACTGCGCGACCTCTGGCCCGCTGGCGCCGAGTCGCCCGACCATTGATGTGCGGCGCGTGAAGGAGTGCTGTGCGAGCAGGGAGCGAGCAGGGGGCTGGCGTTGAGCGGGCAGATCATTGGCACGGAGGGAACCATCGGGGCGCTGACCGCGCTGCTGGCGGTGGCGCTGATCGTCGCGCTGCTGGCGCGCAGGCTGCGCTTTCCCTACACGCTGGCGCTGGCGCTGGTCGGGCTGGCGCTGGGTCTGCTCCATCTGCTGCCCGCCATCGACCTGCAATCCTCGGTGACGCTGTTCATCTTCCTGCCCGCGCTGCTTTTCGAAGGCGCGTGGAACATCGAAATGTCGGCCCTGCTGGCCAACTGGTTCATCGTCTTGCTGCTGGCGGTACCAGGACTGCTAGTCGCCGTGCTGATCGCCGCGCTGGCGCTGCACTTCGGCGCGGGCTTCTCGCCGATCGAGGCCGTGCTGCTCAGTGCCATCATCTCGCCGACCGACCCCATCGCCGTCATCGCGCTGCTGCGTCGGCTCGGCCTCTCCTCGCGGCTGCGCGTCATCATCGAGGGCGAGAGCCTCTTCAACGACGGGGTCGGCGCGGTCACCTTCGCCGTCACGCTCTCGGTACTGCTGAGCATGACCAACCAGCCGGGCAGCGCAGCGGCCGCCAACCAGATCGGGCTGATCGCGCTCCAGAGCGCCTGGCTGCTGATCGGCGGGCCGCTGCTGGGGCTGATCGTCGGCTTCCTGGCGTCGCGTGCGCTCGGCCACATCGAAGATCCGCTGATCGAGACCGCTGCGACCTTCATCGTCGCCTATGGCGTCTACCTGATCGCCGACCTTCTCCACACCTCTGGGCTGCTGGCCGTCGTGCTGGCGGGACTGATGCTGGGCAGCTATGGCCGCCGCGTCGGCATCTCCGCATCGGCGCGCGAGGCGGTGGAGCATGTCTGGGACTTCACCAGCTTCCTCGTCACCTCGCTGCTCTTTTTGCTGCTGGGGATACAGATCGGTGGGTCGCTCTCGCTGCGAGCCCTCGCGCCGACGCTGTGGGCCACGCTGGGTGTGCTGGTGGGCCGCGCGGTGATCGTCTACGGCGCCATCGTGCCGTACAACGCGGTGGCGCGCTGGTATCGGCTGCGGCGTCAGGGCGAGCCTGCGCGCGGGCGACCGTCGCCCCTCCCGCGCTCGTGGCGCCCGCTGATGGTGCTCTCGGGCTTGCGTGGCGCGCTCTCTATCGCGCTGGCGCTCAGCTTGCCCTCCACACTGCCCGACCGCGACCTGATCGCCAGCGTCGTCTATGGCGTCGTGCTGATCACACTGGTGGGCCAGGGCATCGGGCT
>DATAED010000249.1:0-8539 GCA_036258195.1 Ktedonobacterales bacterium | reverse complement strand
TACATCCTCCAATAGCGACGATTAGGCGAGCGGAACCTCTCCCCCTGGCCCCCTCCCCTCCGAGGGAGGGGGGACCCAGGCCAAGATTTCGACGCAGGGCGAGCGGGAACGAGCATTGGAGATGGAGTAACCACAGCGCGGAGGAGCGATGTCGTATTTGCAGATGCGGTATTTTGCGCTGCTTGCGGGCGCCGCGTGCCTGCTAGCCGCGATCTTTGTTCCGTGGCTCGACCTCACAACTGCGATGTTTGGCTTACCTCCTCTGCAAGCGGTAAGTCCCAGCGCCATCATCTGGGGCGCTGTGTTCAACACGCCAGCCATTGTCCGCTCTCCGGCGCTGGTTGTGGGCGATATCCTCTACGTGGGCGCGGCGCTGGCTATCGCGGGCCTCTCCATCCCCATCGTGCGAGGAGCCGAGCAAAGGAGCTACGGAGTGTCGCGTTTGGCGAGCGCCCTGATCGCTGGCGCCGTTGAATGTGGCCTGTTTGGACTGTTTGCCTTGCTTGCGCTTCCATTGATGCTCGCGTTCTTTGCCCCCTACCCTGATGCCACCATAGACCTCGGTATCGTGCCGTCGCTCACGGGGTCAGTACTCGCCATCATTGGATTGGCGCCAATCGCCATAAGCACGCGCGGGCGCGCTACGCATGGAGCCTGAAGCGCGGCTCCCCTCCCCCGCCGAGGCGGGGGAGGGGCTGGGGGTGGGCCATCAGTGCGCGGCGAACTGGCGCCAGAAGAGGTAGACGCGCTCGCGCAGAGGGGCATGCTCCAGCGCGCGGAGGTAGGGATCCTGCCGCCAGAGCCACTCGGCCTGCGTGCGCGACTCGGCCATCAGGCGGGTATCGGCCACGCTGGCGACTTTCAGCTCGGGCAGGCCGCTCTGGCGCACGCCGAAGAAGTCGCCTGGCCCGCGCATGCGCAGGTCAGCCTCCGCTAGTGCGAAGCCGTCGGTGGTCGCCTCCAGCGTGGTCAGGCGCTCGCTGGCGCTGGCGCTGGCCTCTTTGCTGAGCAGATAGCAGTATGACTGCTGCGAGCCGCGCCCGACACGCCCCCGGAACTGGTGGAGCTGCGAGAGGCCGAAGCGGTCGGCGTCCTCAATCAGCATCACCGTCGCGTTCGGCACATCCACCCCCACCTCGACCACCGCCGTCGCCACCAGCACATCGATCTCGCCATCGCGGAACTGCCGCATGACGCGATCTTTCTCCGCCGGGCGAAGCTGGCCGTGCGCCAGCCCCAGCCGCAGATGCGGGAAGACCTGCGTGCGCAGCCGCTCATACTCCGCCACCGCCGACTTGGCCTCCAGCGCCTCCGATTCCTCCACCAGCGGGCAGATGATGTAGGCCTGGCGTCCCTGCTCGGCCTCGCGCTCCACCAGACGATAGGCCTCCTGGCGTTGCCCGCCAGAGCGCCAGCGCGTGATGATCGGCTGGCGGCCAGCAGGTAGCTCGTCCAGCGTCGAGACATCCAGATCGCCGTAGAGCGTGAGGGCCAGCGTGCGCGGGATCGGCGTGGCCGTCATCACCAGCATATGCGGATGCTTGCCCTTCTGGCGCAGGGCGTCGCGCTGCTCCACGCCGAAGCGGTGCTGCTCGTCCACGATGGCGACGCCCAGCCGCTTGTACGCTACATCCTCCTGGATCAGCGCGTGCGTGCCAATGGCGACGGCGGCCTGCCCACTGGCCAGCGCATCGCGCGCGGCGACGCGCTCCTTCGAGCGCTGGCTACCCGTCAGCAGCACGGTCAGCAGGCCAAACGGCTCCAGCAGCCGCGCCAGCCCGCGATAGTGCTGCTCGGCCAGAATCTCAGTAGGGGCCAGCAGCGCGCCCTGGTAGCCATTGGCGGCGGCGGCCAGCAGCGCGGCGGCGGCCACCACCGTCTTGCCAGAGCCGACATCGCCCTGCAAGAGGCGGCTCATCGGCTTGACCGTCGCCAGATCAGCCAGAATCTCGCGAATCGCGCGGCGCTGCGCTCCAGTGAAGCGGAAGGGCAGCGTCGCCTCGAAGCAGTTGGCGGTCAGCGGCCACAGCCCCGTCTGCGGCGGCAGCGCCTCGGCGAGGTCGGCGTCATCGTCGATCGGCGCGTCTGGCTCATCGAAGATCAGCGCGAGCGGCGCGGGCAGCGCGGGCGCGGGCGGGCCATCCTGCCAGTTGGCGCGGCGCGTCAGCATGCCAAGCTGGATCAGGAATAGCTCGTCGAAGGCCAGCCGACGCTGCGCGGCGTGCAGCTCGTCGTAGCCATCCGGAAAGTGCATCTGCGCGATGGCCTCGGGCAGCGGCTCCAGATTGGCGCGGCTGCGCACCGAGGCGGGAAGATGATCGGCCACGAACGGCGCGCAGTGATCCACCGCCCACTTGGCGAATTTGCGCATCGCCTTGGGGTTCAGTCCCTCGGTCAGCGGATAGACGGGCGTGAGCCGCCCGGTGTTGATGAGGTCGCCCTGCTCGGGCAGCTCGTGGCTGCGCACGCTGAACTGCACAGAATTGCCGAAGCGCTGCTTGATGCCAGTCATCACGATGTAGGAGCCGGAGGTGAGCTGCTTCTGCAGATAGGGCTGGTTGAACCAGATGGCGCGCACAGCGCCCGTCTCATCCGAGATGCGCGCGACGGTGCGCGTGCGTGGGCCGTTGCGCTTGGTCTCGACCTCCCAGATCAGCCCCATCACCGTGCAGACCTCGTCGAACGGCGCCTGATTGATCTTGGTGAGCTTGCTGTAGTCGCGGTGCTCGCGCGGGAAGGTGTAGAGCAGGTCGCGCACCGTCTCGATGCCCAGCCGGGCCAGCCGCATGGCCTGCGTCTGCCCCACGCCGGGGATGCTGGTGATGGGCGCCTCCAGCAGATAGGCGTCCTCGGGGCGTGGCGGGCGCGCAGCGGTGGTGGCAGTGGATGTGCGGCGCAGCGAGGGCGGCTTGGGCAGCGGCGCGGCCAGCGGCCACTCGCCCTCGCGCACGGGCGGCGCTGGCCGCGCGGGATGCATCGTACGCGGCGCCGTCGTGGGCCGCTGCGGCTGGGATTGACTGGCGGGGCGGGGCGCGCTGGTGGGAGCAGCAGCGGCAGGCGCCCGTGCAGCGGATGGCATAGAGGATGGAGTGGCGCCGTCGAGCAGGGCTAGCGCAGCGCGGACCCTGGCTGTGCGCTGCATCGGGTCGAGCGCGCGGTAGCCGCTGAGCTGGCGCGTGATGGCCTGCGCCAGAGGCTCATCGGCGCCAGCCGCCACGCCGCGTATCGCCGCCGACCAGTCCGCCGCCCAGCGCGTCAGAAACGACTCGATGCCGCCGGGCTTCACGACCGAATCGTCGTGGCCTTTGCGCTGCTCCTGCTGGAGGATGCGCCGCGCCCGCTCGATCAGCGTCTGGGCGTCTGGCCCCGGCGTCGCCTGCGGCTGCTGCATGGCGATTCCTCCCTGCGAGAGACCTCACCCCCCACCCCCCTCTCCCGCAAGGAGAGGGGGAGCAGGAGGTGCGACCACCTGTTCTACTTCCCACTTCCCAAGAGTATAGCCCAGATCAGCGCCCGTCTCCAGCCAGGCGGCGCCAGTGGGCTAGCACGAAGCGGGGATGGCGTCGGTCACGATGTGGACGCAGGAGGGAGGTAGCGCTCGATGTCTCGCGGGTTCAGAGCCGGCACAGTCACGCCCAGTGTCCATGCAAAGTCGTCAGGGTTGCGGGTCACGATTACGTGAATGGGATAAATCAGGCTGCATGCGATTTGCACATTGTCCTCGAAATCGGCGCCGGGCAGCGAGAGGGCGCGCTCAATCACTGTAGCATCGATGGGTAAGAGTCCGCATACGGCCACACATCGCATAACAGCGCTCTTAGCTGCATTATTGCCCAGCGACTTGCGTAGGATATAGAAGATATCTGTCAAGACAGAAGCAGGCAGATAGAGGTTCACCTGTCCCATCTCACGTCCTTCCCACAGTGGGCGTGCCTCATCTGACCAGGGCTTTCGGTCGTTGAGCCAATCAATCGCCACATTGGTGTCAACGAGCACATTCAAAGGCTGGACGTCGCGCTGCTTTTCACCCTCTGCCATCAGCTATACCGCTCCGTTCGGCTTTCGTCGAGCGAGCGCACATCGTCGATTGGCTCGTCAGTCTTCGCGATGCCTCGTAGGGCCATCGCAGATGCGCTGCGAGGATCAGGAGCAGGGGGCAATTCCCGTCTAGCGGACGCAGTTGGAATCGGAGCGAGCGCCTGCAAAATCTCAAGGGCAAGCGCACGCTGCTCCTCTGGTGGCAGTTGGTGAACCGCCTCCAGGATATCCTCACGATCAATTGCAGCCATGATATGCCTCCATGTGAGTCGATGCGCTCTACTTCACAAGAGTATAGCCCAGATCAGCGCCCGTCTCCAGCCAGGCGGCGCCAGTGGGCTAGCAGAATAGGGGCGGCCCGTTGTACAAACCAGGTGCGTCGCCTGCTACATGCGTAAGTGAAGGGGATGCTGCGATGCCTGACAACAGTGAGTCGTCCAGACCTGTTCAAACCTCGCGACGCCGGGGTCGTCGGCTGCGCTTCTGGCTCGCCCTCCTCGCCCTCTTCGCGCTCGTGTGCATCGCGTTTGAAGTGGGTATACGGCATGTGCCGCCTGACGGCATGACCGTCATGCTCGTCCGCTCACCCGGCGGGTATTTCCTGGACGGTCCTCCCCTCATATACACAGCGCCCAAGGATCAGCACATCATCGATGCCTATTACACCAGCCTCAACGCGGCCCCGGTTGAGGCATCGCGGGCGTCCGCGAACTACGCGCTCTTTCACGGCTGCTACCCTAATGATTACCCGCAAATTACGTTCACCCGGCACGGTATTCCTGTCGAGTCCTGGATCTCCCAGGACTCCGCCTCCATCTGCGAATACGTCGAGAACTCTGGCGGCCTCTCCGAGAATCTGACAGGAACGTTCCACGTTTGGATGCCGGTTCAAGCCGTGCCACTCCCTGCCTCTCAGTAGATTGCGTTCGGCTCGACTCTCACCACGGCACTTCCACAAGGAGAAGGCATCACCTGACCAGATCTCCCGATCGGGCAGCTAAACAATCGCCACGGTCGCATCAGCAATGGCATTCAGAGGCTGCTCGGCGCAACTCGCTATTGCGCGTCCTGTGATACGATGGCGGACGGCGACGTGTCGCCGTCCGTCTCTCGCCAAGGAGGTAACGTTATGCCACGCGCGATTGACTTCCATGTGCACCTGCCCATCGCCGAGTTCATGGATGTGGCGATTGGCAAGTATCGCGCGGGCGCTGAGGCGTACTTCCGGCGCGAAGTGAAGCTGCGCGACATCGAAGAGATCGCCGACTACTACGCCCAGCAGGATATGGTCGGTGTGCTGCTGGCATGGGACGCCGAGACAGCCACGGGCCAGAAGCCGCTGCGCAACGACACCGTGGCTGAGATCGTGCGGCGCTACCCACAGCAGTTCATCGGGTTCGCCAGCGTCGATCCGCTCAAGGGCGACCGCGCCATCGCCGAGGCGCAGCGCGCTGTGCGCGACCTGGGCCTCTCCGGCATGAAGTTCCATCCTGGCATCCAGGCATTCTATCCCAATGATCCGCAGTTCGCGCCGCTTTTCGCCGAGGTGGCCACGCTGGGCGTGCCAGCGCTCTTCCACACCGGCACGAGTGGGCTGGGCGCGAATATGCCCGGCGGTGGCGGCGTCAAGCTCGACTACACCCGCCCCATCTATCTCGATAGCCTCGCCGTCGAACATCCCGCGCTGACCATCATTGGAGCGCACCCCTCGTGGCCATGGGAGCAGGAGATGATTGCCATCCTCCAGCACAAGCCCAACGTCTACAACGACCTCTCGGGCTGGTCGCCGCGCTACATTCCTGAGGCGCTGCTGAGAGAAGCAGCAGGGCGGCTCAACCACAAGTTCCTGTTCGGCTCGGACTACCCATTCATCACGCCCGACCGCTGGATGGCTGATTTCTTGCGTCTGGATGGCTGGAGCGACGAGGCTCGCCAGAACGTGCTGTGGGGCAACGGCGTGAAAGTACTCGCACATACACATATTGGACAGATGACCTTCGGTTGAGTTATCGTCGGCATGGACGCGCGCTGTGTGACCTCGGCGCGATCCAGATGAGGGGAGGCCCAACGAGGGGCGCCCGGTTTGACCCGCATCGTCGCTGGCCAGTATACTGCTGAGAGGTTTTGCATTTCTCAAGGGAACAGGCGGCGAATGAGCGTACAGGTCAATCCCTCCTCGGCGGGCGGCGCAGGCAATACCGCGAACACTCTACCCTGGTGGCGTGTCGCCCTGCGTACGCTCAACCGCGTTGCGACCGCGCTCACCCTCTCCGAGTGGGCTTTTGCCGCACTGGTCTTCTTCTGCTACGTCTACTTCATCACCCCGGCTGGCACCAACACCGTCAGCCGCTACGACATGGTCTATGCGCTAGCCCACGGCGGCGTCAATATTGATCTGCACGCCAGCAATACCATCGACGTCAGCTACTTCCACGGGCACTGGTACTCGCCGCGCTCACTGGGGCTGTCGCTGGCGGCCGTGCCGGTGCTGTTCGTCCTCGGGCATTTCGTGGACCTCGACAACTACGCAGGGTTGACGCTCACTCAGCAGATTGCGCTGCTCAACGCCTTCACCCTGGCGCCTGCCGCCGTGGCGGGCGCGCTGGCGCTGCGTCGCTTCGTAGCGCGGCTGCGGCCCACGCTGGCCAACTCGCCGCTGCCGTATGTGGTGGCGGGCATGTTCGCGCTGGGAACACTGGCCTATCCGTTCTCAACCACGCTCTTCAGCCATATGTTTGGTGGCGCGCTGATCTTCGTCGCCTTCTACCTGATCTTCCGCGCACGGCAGGTGGAACGCCCGACCTGGCGGCTCATCGTGGCGGGCCTGCTGACCGGTCTGGCCGTCATCAGCGAGTACCCGGCGGGGGTCATCCTGCTGCTGCTGTGCGCCTACATCTGGTTCGGCTTCCCGGGCAGGCGCATCCAGTCGCTGCTGCTATTTGGGGTGGGCATCGCTCCGAGCGCGCTGACGCTGGCAGCCTACAACTGGTGGGCGTTCGGCAATCCGCTCAGCCTGAGCTACGGCTTCGTCTCGGGCAGCGAGTTCCAGGGCCAGCACAGCGGCTTCTTCGGCATCACGCTGCCCAAGCCCGACGGGTTGTGGCAGATTCTGGTCTACCCGCGCGGCTTGCTGATCGAGTCGCCGTTCCTCGTGCTGATCCCGCTGGGGCTGTATCGCTGGTATCGCCAGCACGGCGAGTATCATCTGGAGGCGCTGGTGGCCATCGCCGTCAGCGTGATCTATCCGCTGATGATCTCGTCGTACTTCCTGCCGATGGCGGGCGAGAATCTGCCGGGGCCGCGGCTGCTGACGCCGATGCTGGCCTTCGCCTGTCTGGGGCTGATCTTGGTGGTGGATGATCCGCGCGCATGGCTGCGGCGCTCGCTGGTGGTGGCGCTGGGCTTCTCGCTGGTGATGTCGTACCTCTACGAGGTGACGGGCGTGCGCATCTACCACAATTACGGCGCCTACCCGATTACCGACCTCTTCTGGCCGACCATCACGACGGGGATAGTGCCCGTGCGCGACGGCCCGACGCCGGCCACGCTGGGCAGCGCATGGTTGCACCTGCCGCTGACCTGGGGCCTGCTGCTGGGAGCCATCCCCATTGCGCTGTGGTTCTACGCGGCGGCCAAAGCGCTGCTGCCACGCGACCCTGAGCCAGAGGCGGCGGTGGAGAGCCAGGCAAGCCGGGAGCCGCTCGCGCTGCCCTTCCCCAATGACGAGCTGCGTCCCTCGCCCGAGCTGGCCGCCAGCCGGTAGAGCGCGCCCACCTTCGAATCCCTCTATGGGCGAAGGGACATGTGCGGCAGGCGGAACCTCTCCCCCTGACCTCCTCCCCTCCGAGGGAGGGGGAACCCAGGCCAGGCGAGGCGTGCGGGGCAATGCGCCTCATCGCTACCATCTTCCTCTCGCCCGCGCTACGACTGTTCTGGTTCCCCTCTTCTGGCGGGAGGGGCTGGGGGCGACCCTCACTCCCCGTGCGCGCTCAGCTTGGCCGTTTCCTGCTGGTTCAGCTCGATGGCGGCGCGGTAGAACTGCGCCAGGAACTCCAACTGCTCGACGGTGTAGGTGTCGAAGAGCGCGCGAAACGCCGCGCCAATCGACTCGTAGACATTCTCCCCTGCCGCCAGCTTGGCCTGGTTGGCCGTCACGATCACTTTGCGGCGGTCGCGCGCGTCGGGCGAGCGGCGGACAAGGTCTTGCCGTTCGAGGCGATCGATCACGCTGGTGACAGCGCCCGTCGTCAAGCTGAGCCGCGTGGCGAGTTGCCCCGCCGACATCGGCCCCTCTTGCAGCAGCGCGCTGAGCGTCTTCATGTCGGTGATGCCCAGGCCGTAGGTGGCCGCCGCCGCCTGATGAAATAGCGCCGTCTCGGTGCTGAAGACCTCGCCCAGCGTAGTAAGCTGCTGCGCCAGCGCCTCGCGCCGCGCATCCAGCGCCGCCCTCACGTCATCAGCCTCATCCGCGGCGTCAGTTTTGTTCGACATTGCGCATCCC
>DATAED010000248.1:0-16255 GCA_036258195.1 Ktedonobacterales bacterium | reverse complement strand
CTCGCGCCGATAGGCTTTGAAGGCGTTGGTGGTGTCGTTGAAGTGCAGGCGGAAGAGCACGTCGATGAACTTGTTGGCCAGCCGGTTGACCAGCAGCTTGTGCAGCGGGTAGTCCACCACGCGGCTGCCGCGCACGAAGCGCGAGCCGAAGACGCACTCGTAGCCCGCTTCGAGCGCTCGGTAGTAGGCGACGACATCCTTGGGGTCATCGGAGGCGTCGGCCATCACGATGCAGACGGCGTCGCCGCGGAAGCGCTCCAGTCCGGTCTGGATGGCGAAGCCAAAGCCACCAGGCTTGGGGTTGTTGACGTAGCGCACGCCGGGCATCTCGCGGGCGAGCTGCTGTAAGACCGTCTCGGTGCTGTCGGTGGAGTGGTCGTTGACGACCAGGATCTCGCAGGGGATCTGCGCCTCCATCAGCGCGCCATAGAGCCGCTCGACGGTCGGGCGCACCCCTTCCTCTTCGTTGTGCGCCGGGATCACCACCGATAGGTTCATACCTGCGTCCTCCGCCTGCCGCAGCTCTTTGCCGCGATCACCCGGCCCTTGCGCCTCACTGGGCTTCGTCTGTCCTGGATGACTGTGCTCGTTCCGTATTGAGTATGCGCTATCTGTCACACACACTGCGCGCGGGCGCCATGAAGGGCTAGCATCTGCGGCGCCGCAGTTGGCGCCCGCGTGCAGGGATGAACGGTTACTGCTCGACGTCAGTCTATGCGCGGCTATGCGTGATCGCCTCGGCGGCCCAACGCTCGACATTCTTCTGATAGATGTCTTGCAGCAGGCGCTCCATGTCGTATTCCTGCTTCCAGTCGGGGTAGTGCCGCTGGAACTTGCGCGTGTCGCTGATGTACCAGATGTGGTCGCCGATGCGGTTCGTGTCGGTGTACGTCCACTTGAGCTGCTTGCCCGCGATGCGCTCGCACGCGGCGATGGCTTCGAGCATCGAGCAGTTGCTGAAGCGCGAGCCGCCCATGTTGTAGACCTCGCCCTCGCGCGGGTTCTGGAAGAAATGGTAGAAGGCGCTCACCAGGTCGGCGCTGTGGATGTTATCGCGCACCTGCTTGCCCTTGTAGCCATAGACGGTGTAGGGCGCCTCGGCGCAGACACACTTCATCAGGTATGCCAGGAAGCCGTGCAGCGCCGTGCCAGAGTGGTTCGGGCCGGTCAGACAGCCGCCGCGGAAGATGGCCGTCTTCATGTGGAAGTAGCGCCCGTACTCCTGCGCGAGCAGGTCAGCCGCCGCCTTTGACGCGCCAAAGAGCGAGTGGATAGACTGATCGATGCTCATCGTCTCGTCGATGCCCTCGACGAACGCATGCGACGGGTCGATCTCCCAGCGCAGCTCCTGCTCGATCAGCGGCAGGCGGTTGGGCGTGTCGCCGTAGACTTTGTTGGTCGAGGTGAAGATGAAGACGGCCTCCGGCGCGAAGCGGCGCGTGGCCTCCAGCATGTTCAGCGTGCCGTTGGCGTTGACGGTGAAATCGGTCAGCGGCTCGCGTGCGGCCCAGTCGTGCGAGGGCTGCGCAGCGGTATGCACGACCAGCTCCACCGCCGCGCCGTAGCGCTGGAAGAGCTGATCGACCGCCGAGGCGTCGCGGATGTCGATGCTGGCATGCGTGTAGTTCTTGGGGAAGCGCTGTTCGAGCTGACTGCGGTTCCAGTCGGTCGAGGCTTCGTCGCCGAAGAAGCGGCGGCGCATGTCGTTGTCGATGCCGACGACATCGTAGCCTTTTTCGCAGAAGGATTGCACCGTCTCGGAGCCGATCAGGCCCGCTGAGCCAGTCACGATAACCACGGCCATGATGAGAGTTCCTCCAGTGTGGGTGTACGCGGGACTGCGCTGTAGTACCCGGGCGCCTCAGGCCCAGATGTGCCGGACAGATGGCTCCTCGGCGACAATCCATTCGTAGATCGAGCGCAGCGTCTGCTCAGGCGTGCGCTGCGGACGCCAGCCCGTCAGCGCGCTGATGCGGCTGCTATCCGTGATGTAGAGCGCCAGATCGGCGGGCCGATTGGTGTTCACTGCGGTGACGGGAATCGTCTTGCCGGTGATCTGCTGGCAGAGCTGGGTCGTCTCCAGCAGCGAGAGGCTCGACGCCACGCCGCCACCGACGTTGTAAGTGTGCCCGTGCAGCTCATCGAAGCGCGCAAGCTGGATGGCCAGCAAGTCGGCGAGGTCGTCAATGTGCAGCAGGTCGCGCACCTGCTTGCCCTGGCCACCCCAGCCGATGTATTTCAGATCGCGCTCGAAGTAGTGCATGGCGACCCACAGGGTGAAGACACCCTGATCGACCTTGCCCATCTGCCACGGCCCCGTCAGCACGCCGCAGCGATTGATGATCGCGCGGACGCCGTACATCTCGCAATATTCCTGGATCAGCAGCTCCGAGCAGAGCTTGGTGGCGCCATACATCGAGCGCGCGCCCTCCAGCGGAAACAGCTCGCTGATGCCGCGCTCCGAGGCGCCGGGAACGCTCTGCTGCGCATCGAGGCGGAAGCGCGTCGGCTCCTCGCGCAGTCGCAGCGCGTTGAGCGTAGCGATGGGGTAAACGCGGCTGGTCGAGAGAAAGATCACATCAGCGCCGCAGCGCCGCGCCAGATCCATGCAGTTGATCGTGCCGATCAGGTTGGTGTTGAGCAGGTAGTCGGGCGCCTCGCCATAGCCTGCCAGCACTGATGGCTCGGCGGAACATTCGACGAGCAGGTCGATGTGGCGCGCGTCCAGGCGCAGGTCTTCGGCGTTGCGCACGTCGCCGTGCAGGTATTCCACGCCTCCCTGGCGCAAGCGGGGCAGCGTCGCCTCAGAGCCACGCCGCTTCAGGTTGTCCAAGGCGATGACGTTTGCGCCACTATACTGACGCTTGAGCCACAAAGCGAGATTTGAGCCGACAAAGCCGGCGCCTCCGGTCACGAGGATGTTCTTATACTGGCGCATAACCTGTTTCTATTTCACCGCTGATTTCGTCGCTGATTTCGTCGCTGGTCATCGCTGGCGTCTGGTCACTCGTCGCGGCCCTCGGACGCCATGCGCGCGCCAGTAGCATCACACAGCGCGGCGGCTACCGTCGTGGCGCCCTGCCAATCCTCCTACGCGCGGCGCCAGGGCAGACAGCAAGGCTCCGGAGGCAGTCCTTCTATTGTAACTATTGCGCGATTGAGGCGGTAACAGTGGTACTACCGCGTGCGGCTCTGGAAGGCTGCGACCTGCCCGCGCGTAGCCACTGCGGCGCGTGCGCTTGACGCTCTGGAATCGCCGTCGCTATACTCATTCCCGAACTGTAGCGACTGGAGTTGGCCTGCGCTCCCCGCGACGAGAGCCGATCACGACGACGACCACAACCACGACGAACCCAGGAGACAGCGCAGACCGCACCGACTGATCTGCACGCATGCGAGGATGGTGTTATGGAAGGGCTTGCGGGCGCGGTGATTGGCTCGTACCGGCTGACACGCTACCTTGGCTCTGGCGGCTACGGCGAAGTCTTTCTGGCGCAGCGGGTCAACGCAGGCGGGCAGGTGGTCATCAAGGCGCTGCGCGCTGACACCGCCGACAGCCCCATCCCCGCGCTGCTGCGCTCCGCGCAGGCGGCCTCGAACACCGGCCATGCCAACATCCTGCCCGTCTTCGACACCGGTCTCGATGGCCCCGCCGCCTACATCGCCATGCCCCACATGCCCAGCGGCTCCATCGAGACGCTGCTGCAGGCGCGCCCGGCCATCGCCGATCAGCGTGGGGTGAACGCCGCGCTCGTCGCGCCCATCGTGACACAGGTGAGCGCCGCGCTCCAGACGGCGCACGCGGCGGGGCTTGTGCACGGCGACCTGAAGCCCGGCAACATCTTCCTCTTTGCGCAGCCGGGGAGGGCTCCGCATGCGCTGGTGAGCGACTTCGGCCAGGCCGCACTGCCGCTGGCCGCG
Organism: Ktedonobacterales bacterium; assembly: GCA_036258195.1. Classification (GTDB taxonomy): domain Bacteria; phylum Chloroflexota; class Ktedonobacteria; order Ktedonobacterales; family JADMIN01; genus JAKAIY01. Next base: position 12,334 of record DATAED010000248.1, on the reverse strand, counting down.
CTGGCTGGCGCATTTCCCGTCTCGCCCAATGCGTCACGCTCACCCACCGAGCTAGCGACGGAGCTGGCGGCGCCGGAGCAGTTCGCGGGCCAACTGCTGCCCGCGAGCGATCAGTTCACGCTGGCGGCCATCGCCTGCCTGCTGCTGACGGGGCGCACGCCCCAGCTGCGCGCACAGGGCGCCGCGCCGCGCCTGGGTGGCAGCCCGCTCTCCGAGGCATGCGCCGAGCTGCTGCCGCCTTCGGTCATCCCAGCATTGCGTCGGGCGCTGGCCGCTGACCCCGCTCAGCGCTTCGACGACATCACCGCCTTCGCCAGCGCGCTCGACGCCGGACTGGAGGAGGTCAAGGGGGTGTCGCTGGCGGCGCTGCATCCGCGCCGCTTCGCCGCCCCGCCAACCCTGCTGAGCGATCACCGCGAGCAGCGCGAGCAGCATCCAGCGGCGAGCAGCGCCGCCGCGCCAGCCGCCGTCGGCCTGGCGGAGCCTGCCGCAGAAGTGTCCTATACTCCGACAGGCATCGCGCTGGCCGACAATGTCCTGGCGCGGGTCGAGCAGATCACGCATGGCAAGGCAGGCTGGCTGCAGCGCGCCTTCACCTACGTCTTCATCGGTGGCATCGCGGCGGTCATCAATCTGGTCGTGCTGTACCTGATGTACAACGTCGTGAAGCTGCCAATCGTCGATAGCGTGCGCTGGCTGATCGCCTTCCTCATCGCCGCCGAAATCTCTACATTTTCGAACTTCGTCCTGAATGACCGCTTCACCTTTAGCCACCTGTCGGGGCATGCGCGCTCGTGGTGGGCGCGCTGCCTGCGCTTCCACTCCACCTCGGCGGCTGGCACCATCGCCACGCTGGTGATGAGCTTCGGATTCAAGACGTGGCTGGGTATGAGCGCCCTCCTCGCCGAAGCCGTCGCGATTCTGCTGGCGCTCGTCCTCAACTTCACCATGCACCACGTCTGGACCTATCGCCACATCAAAGAGGACGATGGCCATGGTGGCGCCCAGCCGGGCGATCCGCTGCTGGCGCAGGGCGCGCAGGGCCGGGCGAGCTAGCGCACGCCGCTGCGGATGTAGCCCACCAGCGCCGTCAGCACGTAGACGTTGGGCGTCTTCGCGACGGGGGTTGAGACCCACGCCAGTCGCCGATCTTTGCGCGTGACGATGAGATTGCCATTGCGGAATGTTGGGTCGTTGACCATGTTCCACGGCACAGTCTCGCGTCCATTCGAGATGCCCGCCTGGCTCAGGCTGATCTTGCCGAAAGGCAGCGTGGCGCCGCTCTGATACGCCGCAATAGCGCGAGGCAGCAGCGCATTGGCCGACATCCGCTGGAGCGTGTCGCCGAGCTTGCGCACCTGGCCAAAGGCGTTGTTGACGCGCGCTGTGGCGCCATTGGTCATGGTGATTGTATACAGATACGACGTCCAGAGGGGAATGCCGTACTTCCTGATGGTGAAGATCTTTTGCGTCACGCTGGCGATATCGTCCCAGCGACCCGTGACCGTCTTGCCCGCGCGGGTGACGCTAAAGCCGCGCTCGAACAGCTCGGCGTGCGCGCCGCGCCAGCTCCAGAGCGTCCAGAAGCAGTAGATGGCTCCGGCGAGCCAGATGGCTCCCGCGATCAGATACGAGACCAGGCTGGATGAATCGCTGGACGAGTCGCCGCTGAGGGGCAGCGCGACGAGGAAGAGCGCCGCCAACGCGAGCAGCGCGACGCCCGCCAGCGCGACCCAGATGCGAGCAGCGCCGCCGCGATAGGCGCCGATGGGCGCGCCGAACTGGGTGGCCGCCAGGCTGGGCGGCGAGGACATGGGCGAGGACATGGGCGCAGTCATGCGCAATCTTCTCCTTAGGGGTCATCATCCGCGCGCCAACGGCGAGGCGCGGCGCGCGGCGTCGTCGGCTGGCCGCCAGACGCGCCAGCCCGACCATTGTAGCAACCATCGAGGAGAATGCAAGTGGCCCACAAATTGTGACGAATGCACGTTGCGCGCGGCGGCGTGGCGCGGTACGGTTGCGGGTAGTTGGCCAGCGATGTGCGCATGCCGCTGACTGGCGCCTCGGAAGAGCTGCGCCGCCGCCACAGGAAAGGATCGTCCAACATGTCGAACAGGCCAGGCCCGCAGGATGACTGGGCCGACTGGGATGGCCCAACCTCGCCGAGGAGCGATCCGCCCGCATACCCGCCCGCATACCCACCAGCGGCTCCACAGTCTCCGCAGCAGCGGCGCACCCAGCCACTCGGCTACTTCGGCGCGGGCGCGCCTGCGCAGACCGTCGTGCGCCCGCGCCAGCGTCCCATCGTCACCGCCGGGCGACCACGCCCCCGGCGGCGGCGCGCGCTGGGCATGGCGGCGCTGCTGATCGCGCTGCTGGTCTGTGTGGCGCTGGGCGTCTTCACGCAGCGTGCGCTGGCCTTCGGGTCGGCCATCTCGCCGCAGTCGCCGCTGAGCACGCAGACCGGCTACATGAGCGGCGCGGGACGGATCAATGTAGTCGTGCTGGGCTATGGCGGCGCTGGCCACGACGGCGCCTATCTCTCCGACAGCCTGATGGTGATGAGCCTCGCGCCAGGCGACCACGCCACCACGCTGATCTCCGTCCCGCGCGATCTGTGGGTGCAGGTACCGCCCAACTCCGGGCAATACGCCAAGCTCAATACCGCCTTCGCCGATGGCATGGCCAACGGCTACGGCTCGCAGCCGCCCGGCCAGATGGCTGGCGGGCTGGAGGCGGCGGCCAAGGTCAGCGACGTGACCGGCCTGAACGTCCCCTACTTCATGACCATCAACTTCCAGGGATTCCGCAATCTGGTGAATGCGCTGGGCGGCGTTGACATCAACGTGCCGACCGCATTCACGGCGAACTACCCCATCAACGACGACCCGCAGATCAACGCCGGATGGAAGGTCATTCACTTCAACACAGGCATGCAGCACATGAACGGCGAGCAGGCCATCGAGTACGCCCGCGCGCGCTACGTCATCGCGCCAGCCAGCGAGGGCAGCGACTTTGCCCGCTCGACGCGCCAGCAGTTGCTGATCCGCGCCATCGCCAGCCGCATGCGCAGCCCCTCCGCGTGGCCGGGCCTCTCGAACGCCATGAACGCGCTGCAATCGGCCATCTACACCAATCTCTCGCTGGCCGACCTGAGCGCTTTCACCCTCAAGCTCGACCTGAGTCACGCCGCGCATGTCGGCCTGAGCGAGTCTAACGTGCTGGCGCCGTCCACCAGCAGTGATGGTCAGGACATCCTGCTACCGCAGAACGGCGATTGGGACGCCATCAAGCAATACGTCAGCAGCAACCTGAAGCAGTGACACTCCATCTCCTCTGACCCTCTCTAGCAGGCGCTGCCTGGCGGTACAATACGGCCATGCGGCGCCTTGCATTGGAGATGTCGCCGCGCGACAGCGGCGTCGGAAGACCAGAGGAGAGCTATGAATCGTTCGCGGTCTGCGGAGTTGTTTGCGCGTGCGCGTCGGGTCATCCCTGGGGGCGTCAATAGCCCCGTGCGCGCGTTTCGCGCGGTGGGTGGCCAGCCTGTCTTCATCGACCACGGCGCGGGCGCGCACCTCTACGATGTGGATGGCAACCAGTACATCGACTACGTTGGCTCGTGGGGCCCGCTGATCCTTGGCCACGCCCATCCACAGGTGGTGGCGGCGGTCACAGCGGCGGCGCAGCGCGGCACGAGCTATGGCGCTCCGACGGAGGCCGAGACACGCCTGGCCGAACTGGTAATCGAGGCTGTGCCCAGCATCGAGCTGGTGCGCTTCGTCAACTCCGGCACCGAGGCCACCATGAGCGCGCTGCGGGTGGCGCGCGCCGCCACTGGCCGCGAGAAGATCATCAAATTCGCGGGCGGCTACCACGGGCATGCTGATATGCTGCTGGTGGCGGCTGGCTCTGGCGCGCTGACGCTGGGCGCGCCCGATAGCCCCGGCGTGCCAGCGGGGGCGACGGCGCAGACGCTGGTCGTGGCCTATAATGACCTCGCCGCTACTCGCGCCGCCTTCGAGCTCTACCCGGATGAGATCGCGGCGATCATCGTGGAGCCGGTGGCGGGCAACATGGGCTGCGTGCCGCCGGTGGCGGGCTTCCTGCAGGGGCTGCGCGACCTCACCACACAGTACGGCGCGGTGCTGATCTTCGATGAGGTGATGACGGGCTTTCGCGTAGCGCATGGCGGCGCGCAGGCGCTCTATGGCGTCACGCCCGACATGACCTGTCTGGGCAAGATCGTCGGCGGCGGGCTGCCAGCGGCAGCGTATGGCGGCAAGCGCGACATCATGTCGCTGGTCTCGCCCGCCGGGCCGGTCTATCAGGCGGGCACGCTCTCCGGCAATCCGCTGGCGATGGCGGCGGGCGCGGCGCAGTTGGAGCTCTTGAAGGAGCCGGGCGCCTACGAGCGTCTGGACGCGCTGACGTCGGCGCTGTGCGATGGCATAGGCGCAGCGGCGCTCGCGGGGGGCGTCCCGGTCTATCAGACGCGCGTCGGCTCGATGTTCACCACGTTCTTCAGCGCGGCGCCAGTGATGGATGAAGCGAGCGCCAGGCGCGCGGACACGCAGGCGTTCGCGGCGTTCTTCGGCGCGCTACTCGACCACGGCGTCTACATCGCGCCATCGCAGTTCGAGGCGGGCTTCGTCTCGCTGGCCCACAGTGACGACGACATCGCACGGACGGTCGATGCAGCGCAGGTGGCCATGCATCAGGTGGCCGCGCGCTGACCCGCCCATCGTCCCAGAATCGGTATGCGCCGTGCGGGAACGTCGCCACGTGCGACATCTGCGCCGCGTGAGCGAGCACAAGAGCGAGCACAAGAGCGAGCACAGGAGGGATGTGACGGCTATGACGAGCAACACCAGCGGCGCCCTCGACACAGGGCAGCCAGCCAAGCAGCGGGTGGATGAGCGATCAACCCGCAAGCTCACCGAATTCGCACGGATCGAGGATGAGTTCATCGCCAGCTTCATCTTTGTGCAGGAGGTCCATGGCCAGCGGCGCTTCGATTCGTTTCCGCTGGAGCATATCGTGCGCTACCTGCACGCGCTCTACATCTGTGAACTGAAGGATCGCCTGCTGAGCATCAGGGATACCGTAGACCGCTTCGAGGGCGAGCGCTGCCTGCGTCTGCTGCGCGACTGGCAGGAAGGCGCGACGGCGGAGGTGATCGCCTTCATCCACCGCAAGCTCGACAATCTGCCCTTTGGCGAGGTGTCGCGGCAGATCGAGCGAGCCGCGCGAGACGGTGATGCGCAGACCGCCAGCCGTCTCGCGGCTGGGCGTGTTGTGCTGCTCAATCGCAACTTCAACCTCTCGCACGCGCTGCATGCCATCATCACGCCAGAGCCAGAGCAGCTTCGCGCCGAGGTCGTCGCGCTCTGCGCACAGCTCGATCACACGCCCACCGCGCTCGACCAGCAGATCGCCTCGCTGCGCACGGAGCTCTATGCCTACGCGCCCAGCCCTGCGCTGGCCCGCCGCAACATGCTGCTGATGAATCGCCTCGGCGTGCAGGTGGCGGACGCCGCAGGCGCGCGGCCACCGCTCGCGCCCGCTGAGGAGGGCGTCGACCGCGCCATCACCCTAGCGGCCCAGCCCGCGCCGCCCTACGCGCAGGAAATCATTCCCGGCATGATGACGCTCGTGTCGCTCAACTGGATCGGCGTCAGCAGGCTCCCACCACCGTCCTCGGCCCTCCCGCTCGCCGAGCCATCGGCGTCCGCGCCCGACGCCTGACCGCCTGCGCAAGCGCGCGATCGCGCCCGCCCTCACGAAGTAGCGTGCCTCGATACCTCTCTTACAGGCCCACAAACGCTGAATCATTCAACGTTTGTGGGCCTGAAATTTCGATTGGCGCCGCAGTTGCGTTTCTCCCTACGCATCCAGGCTGACAACCGCCTGGGCAAACGGAAGTCTGACTGTTGTTGCGTCTTGTAGGGTGGCGGTTCGCGTCACTCAGTGATGAGACGCCGTACCAGCGTCTTACGCTTCACAAGAAGGGGAGAGGAAACACACTATGGGGATCATCCTGTGGCTGATTCTGGGTGGGATTGCTGGCTGGCTGGCTGGCCTGATCGTACGCGGTTCAGGGCTGGGCATCATCGGTGACATCATCGTCGGCATCATCGGCGGATTCATCGGCGGATTCATCGTGAGTCTGTTCGGTGGCTCCGGGGTGACGGGCTTCAATATCTGGAGCCTGATTGTCGCGATCATCGGCGCCGTCGTGCTGCTCTTGATCGTTCGCCTCTTCACTGGCGGCAGACGTCGCACGGTGTAGCCGGGCCTTGGTGGAACAGGAACGTTTGGCAAAACAGTTCAGCGTGTGACGTGTAGCAGCGTCATTCCGCAGGTGGGACGCCGGAAGGATTCCGGCGCCCCATCTGTGTGTGCTGTGGTGTGCAGGGTCGTCAGCGCCACGTGCAGCGCCAGCGCGGCCCGTTGCGGTCTGCGCGCACGCTGAGGTGTGGTGGCCCGATTTCTGCGATGGAGAAGAAACATGAACCACGTCGGGGGGATGCGCGGGGAAGGAGCCGCTACGCCCTGGCGGGTAGAGGAAATAGTCATGACTGTCTCGAACGACCCGGCCCACGATCAACTCCATGACCACGGCATCGAGCCTGTGGAGTCTATGGAGCACGCCGAGCATGCGGACGTGCCGATCTTGCTGGTCGAGGACGATCACGATATCCGCGAGACACTACGCATGGCGCTGGAGGACGAGGGCTACGTGGTCTACGAAGCCGAAGATGGCCTCGACGCGCTGGCGATGCTGCGCAACAGCATGACCCCGCTGGTCGTAGCGCTCGATCTCCGCCTGCCGCGCCTCAATGGCGACGCGCTGCTGCTGCAAGTCTGCAAGCGCGAGCATCTCCCGGCCCGACACTGCTTCATGCTGGTCACGGCCAACCGCGAGATTCTCTCATCGGCAAGCCTGCGCCTGCTGGAGCGCATGCGGGTGCGCATCGTCACCAAGCCATTCGATCTGGATGACCTGCTCGATCTCGTGGCCAACGCGGCGGACGAGCTGAGCGCCACGACCCACTAGCGGCATGGCAGCGCTCAATGAACCGCATGCGCGCCGAAGTAGGCGAGCACGAGATAGAGGACGTACGCCAGGATGCACGCCGCCGCGATCGAGCCGTAGCAGCCGAGCAGACTGCGCCGCCGGATGTCGAGCGCCTGACCGAGCTGGGCGTCCATATCGGGCGGATCCGTCTCGATCTGCGGCGCAACCTCGCGCAGCTTGCCCAGCAGCGTGCGGAAATCGGCGACGCTGCTCATGCCCTCGGCGGCGATGATGGTATTGCCATCGTCGAGCTCCAGCATCAGGATCAGCTTGCTGGGGTTGGGGTCGCCGGGCGTCAGGATGACGCGGCGAATGTGGGCCAGCTCGAATCGATCCGCTGCGAACTCCTCGCGCCGCAAGATCACCAGACTGTCCGGGAAGAGCTGTAATTCTTTCCCCAGGCCGTAGCGCACACGCGCCAGCGGTTGCTCCTCTGTGGTCTCAGCCGCGTCTTCGGTGGCCTCATCTGGCTGCTCGGCCTCATCGGGCCCTTGGTCGCCCGTATCGCCCGTATCGCTCATGTGTTGTCTTCTCGCTACCCGTTACGTTCTCGTTCGTGTGGCGCCGCCAGATATGCGCGGTGGGGCGCTCAGCGCCTATTGTAGCACTCGCGCCCAACGCGCCCCTCGGCTCCTCTGGCTCCTCTGGCTCCTCTGGCTCCTCTGGCTCCTCTGGCTCCTCTGGCTCATCCGCTAGCCCAGGCCCGTCACTCACCCGGCATGGGAATATACAGGTGGTAGCCGTCGAGCGGACGCATACTGTAGCGCTGATGGCTCTGTGCGGCGGCGATCAGGAAGGTGCGCTCCTGCTCGGAGCCTGGCTCAAACAGATAGGGCGCGCTGGGGTCGGCCTGCACGGCGACAGCATAGGGGTGGTAGCGCGTCAGCCCCGGGCGCGCGTAGTCGTTGACAACGGCGCAGGTCAGGCGCTCGCGCGTCTCGAAGTTGAGCACGTCGCAGGTCCAGTAGCCAGCGTAGAGGCGCGTTACGCCAGCGTCCTCCAGCGCGTGGATGAGCTGCGTGTCGCGGCCATCGGCGGCCACCTCATAGGGGATGGTCTGCACGACGCTCACTGCGCCGATGAGCAGGCACGCGCCCAGCAGCGCGAGCGCGCCCAGCCGCCACGCGCGGCCCGGCTCGCGCCAGCCATCCAGTGCGCCAGTCGCGCGCTCCGCCAGCGGCCAGAGCAGCGCGGGGGTGACGACCAGCAGCCCGATCATGTAGCGCCCGGAGTGAGGATTATCGGCCGCCGTCGCGCTGAGGGCATAGGCCGCGATGGTCAACCAGGCCGTCAGCGCCAGCAGCAGCCGCGCCAGGCTGCGCGCGTGAGGCTGGCTGGTCGCCATCTGCCAGAGCTTCCACGGCTGGCGCAGCATCTCCCAGTGAATCCCCATCGCCCGCAGCGGGCGCGCGGTGGCCGCCACTAGCAGCGCTAGATAGCCCAGGCTCCAGCCGCCGCCGATGACGACCGCCGCGACCATTCCCCAGCCCGGCGGGCCGTACCCCGGCAGCGCCCCCACGGGATAGAGATTGGTCAGTCCGGTGGCCGTTGGCAGGGTGTAGAGCAGCGTCCCGTCGAGCTGCTTGAGCAGCAGCGCCGGGCCAGAGACGCCGCCTGTATTGAGCGACTGATGCAGTGACCAGAAGACGGCGATGGGATTCTGGCTGAGCGGCGTCGTCAGCGTGTAGAGGATGTCTGGGGCGAGGCCGAGCAGCAGCCCGGCCAGCGGCGCCGCCAGCGCCCAGCCGCGCAGCTCGCGGCGACACGTTAGCCAGAGCAGCAGGCCGGTGGTCAGCGCGAATGGCGCGAAGATGGAGTAGGTGTACAGCCCGAATCCCGCCAGTGCGCCCCAGGTGAAATAGCCCGCCAGTCGCAGGGCGCGACGCTGGAGGGGCGGCTCCGCGTCCTGCGCCGCGTCAGCAGGCTGGCTGAGCGCGAGCCACGCTGCCAGCGCGAAACTCAGCGCGCCCAGCGCCATTGTCTCGGCCTTGCCTCCATCGGCCAGCAGCTCGATCTTGACCAGAAATGGCGTACCCAGGATCAGCACAGCGAGCGAGAGCAGCGCCACCCGCCGCGAGTAGAGCAGCGTCGCCAGCCAGCAGACGCCAATGAGAAAGCCCGCGTAGCAGGCCAGCATGCCCAGCCGCAGCACAGCCGTGGAGACGCCGAAGACTCGGAAAGCCAGCGCGCCCGCGTAGGCCTCGCCGACACCCATATAGTTCTGCCCGTAGAGGTAGATGGGATGCTCGCCACGCAGCAGGATGTGCAGCGCCTCGACGCCCATCGTGCCTTCTTCGCTGTTGCCGTGGGGCCAGCCGATGAGGACGAGCGCCAGCCGCAGCGCCACGCCGCAGACGATCAGCGCGCCCGCCGCCAGCGCAAACCGGCGCCACTGGATAGATTCAGGCAGACTCAACGGTGGAACCTCTCACGTCATCCCCTCCCTTCTGGGAGGGGGGACCCCAGGGCAGCGTTTCAGGCAGTGGCGGGCGGAACCTCTCCCCCTGTCCCCCTCCCCTCCGAGGGGAGGGGGGACCACAAGCGAGCATCTCAGACGGTGGCGAGGCATCGGTGGTCGCCGCGACAGAACGACAGCCCTCCTGCTCCCCCTCGCCTGTGGGCGAGGGGGCTGGGGGGTGAGGTCGCGCCCACATCCTGTCCATTGTAGTACGCTCAGGTGGCGCCGACCTTTACAGGTAGCCCGATCTCCAACCCTCCGCTCCCTCTCTCTCAGCGGGAGAGGGCTGGGGTGAGGGGCGCTTGCCGCGTTGGCGTGGCGGGGCATATACTCGCAGATGAGCGCGCCGCGCCGGGCCGCGCGCCACCGCGACCTCAACGTCCTCAACGCCGAGGGAACGCCAAAGGAGGAGCCTGCCCAGATGGCCGTTCTGGAGAGTCATATCGAGCGCGAGAGCACCGCCTATCGTGAGAGCCGCGCCCACTTCGAGGGGCTTGTCGCCGAGCTGCGCGAGCGCACTGCACAGGCGCAGGGCGGTGGCGGCGCCGAGGCCATCGCCAGGCACCGCAAGCGCAACAAGTTGCTGGCGCGCGAGCGCATCGCGCTGGCGTGTGATCCGGAGACGCCTTTTCTGGAGTTTAATCCACTGGCGGCCTGGGGCATGTACAACAGCGAGGCGCCATCGGCGGGCATCGTCACAGGCATCGGCGTCATCGAGGGGCAGGAGTGCGTCATCGTCGCCAACGACGCCACCGTCAAGGGCGGCACGTACTTTCCTATGACGGTCAAGAAGCACCTGCGCGCGCAGGAGGTCGCCGAGCAGAATCACCTCCCCTGCGTCTATCTGGTGGACTCCGGCGGCGCGTTCCTGCCGCTGCAGGCCGATGTCTTCCCCGACCGCGAGCACTTCGGGCGCATCTTCTACAATCAGGCGCAGATGTCGGCCAAGCGCATCCCGCAGATCGCGGCGGTGATGGGGTCGTGCACGGCGGGCGGCGCATACATCCCGGCGATGAGCGACGAGACGGTCATCGTGCGCGGCAATGGCACCATCTTCCTGGGTGGGCCGCCGCTGGTGAAGGCCGCCACGGGTGAGGAAGTGACCGCCGAGGAGCTGGGCGGCGCCGACGTGCATTCTCGCAAGTCGGGCGTCACCGACCACTACGCGCTGAACGACGAACATGCGCTAGCCATCGTGCGCAGCATCGTCAGCAACCTCAACCGCCGCAAGACCTATCCGTGGGATGTGGCCGAGCCGGAAGAGCCGCGCTACGATCCGCGCGACCTGTACGGCATCGTGCCGACCGACCCGCGCCGCAGCTTCGACGTGCGCGAGGTGATCGCGCGGCTGGTGGATGGCAGCCGCTTCCATGAGTTCAAGGCGCTCTATGGTGAGACACTGGTCTGCGGCTTCGCCCGGCTGATGGGCTATCCGGTGGGCATCGTCGCCAACAACGGCATCCTCTTCTCGGAGAGCGCGCTGAAGGCGACGCACTTCATCGAGCTGTGCTGCCAGCGCAAGACGCCGCTGATCTTCCTGCAGAACATCACCGGCTTCATGATCGGCAAGCAGTACGAGAACGGCGGCATCGCCAAGGATGGCGCCAAGATGGTGATGGCTGTGGCTAACGCGCAGGTTCCCAAGTTCACCGTCATCATCGGCGGCTCATTTGGCGCGGGCAACTACGGCATGTGCGGGCGCGCCTACAGCCCCCGCCAGCTCTGGATGTGGCCCAACGCGCGCATCTCGGTGATGGGCGGCGAGCAGGCCGCCAGCACGCTGCTGACCGTGCGCATGGAGGGGATGAAGGCGCGCGGCAAGGCGATGACGCCCGACGAGCAGGAGGCCTTCAAAGCGCCGACGCTGGCCAAGTATGAGACGGAGGGCAATCCCTACTACAGCACGGCGCGGCTGTGGGACGATGGCATCATCGACCCGCTGGACACGCGCCGCACGCTGGGGCTGGGCATCGCCGCCGCGCTCAACGCGCCCATCCCGGAGACGACCTTCGGCGTGTTTCGCATGTAGCGGCGACGCTCCCTGCGCTACCCGTTCGGCTAGCTTGCCGCGCTGCACGAACGACTCATGCGCGTCGGCTCGCCGTGCCCTATGCTGTACGCGCCAGTATTTCTGCGCAGGAGCAGAGAGAGCGTGCGGCGACAGCGCCGGGAAAGCGATGAGAGCCGATGCCACAGACCATCTCGTATTTCAAGATCGTGCTGCACGCCCTGACGGGTGGGCGCGTCTTCGATGGTGACGCCACCAGCCCGGCGGGCTTCCTCAAGCTGACGACGGTGGGGCGCAAGTCGGGCCAGGCGCGCACCGTGGAGCTGGTCTACATCCGCGATGGCGACGCTTACGCGCTGGCAGCCTCGAATGGCGGCAAGCCCAACAATCCGGGCTGGCTCTTCAACCTCCAGGCGCATCCAGAGGTGACCATCGAAGTTCACGGCGTCCGGCAGCCCGCCACGGCTGAGGTCGCCGACCCTGCGCAGCGGCAGGATCTGTGGGCGCGACTGACGCAGATCGCCCCGCCGTACAAAGGCTACGAGACGCGCACGCCGCGCGTCATCCCCATGGTGATCGTGCGGCCACACGGCGAGCTTGTCAATTGAGAGAGCGCGTTGGCGGCTGAAGCCGCAGCGAGGGCGTGTCTGCAACTCAGCGCCACATCAACTCAGCGCCACATCCAGCGTGCAGCGATGGGCGCCAGGGCCAAGTAGTGCTCGGCGCGCTTCTCCGGTTGGCGCGTTTCTCAGAGCGCGTGGCCCCCCGCCGATCCTGCTTGAGCCGG
>DATAED010000247.1:0-3193 GCA_036258195.1 Ktedonobacterales bacterium | reverse complement strand
AGCTCGTGAATGTCGCGCTCGGCTCCGCCAATCACGACCCGGCGGCCTTCGCGGAGCCTGAGCGCTTCGACATCACCCGCGCTGGCCCGCGCCACCTGGCCTTCGGGATGGGCATGCACTACTGTCTGGGCGCGCCACTGGCCCGCCAGGAAGCCAGCATTGCCATACCTGCCCTCTTCGCCCACTTCCCCCACCTGCGCCTGCTCGACCCTGAGCCGCGCTGGCGCGATACGATTGGCTTTCGTGGCCTCGCCCGACTGGACACCGCGTGGTAGCGTTTCTGTCTGGTCGTCTCCCCCTCTCCCCGTGGGAGAGGGGGTTGGGGGGTGAGGTCGTCCCGTCCATCAGTCGGGCGTGGGCATGCCCAGCTTGCGCATCTCGTAGCGCAGCGTTGCGGGCAGCCCTTCCTCCAGCGGGCGCGGCGCATAGCCCCACTCTGCGCGCGCCCTGGCCGCTGACCCGATGTAGGTGACGCCCGCCGCCACGCGCAGATATTCGGCGCTGTACTCATCGGGGATGGGAAGCACACGCCCGACGACGCCCATCGTCGCGGCCAGCGCGCGCAGCAGCCCCGGCGGCGCCTGTGGTGGCACAGGGATGCCGGTGTAGCGCTGGGCGATGGTGAGCGCGTCCACCAGCGTATGCGTCGGCCCCGCGATGATGTAGCTCTCGCCCGCTTTGCCCTGCTCCATCGCCAGGATGTGCGCATGGGCGATGTCGTCCACATAGCCCCAGGAGTAGGCCGTGCCGCGGGGGACGACTGGTAGCTTGCGCTTGAGGTACTGGACGAGCGTCGTGTGCATGGCGCTGGTGTCGCCAGGGCCATAGATCACGCCCGGCATCACGATCACCAGCGGGACGCCTGCCGCGATCATCGGCTCGGCCACGTCGTAGTGCGCGACCCACTTGGTGCGGTCGTACTCGCTGAGGTGCGGGCCGATGTAGTGGTAGCGCTCGTCCACCTCTTTGCCATGCGTATCGGAGTTGATCGCCAGCGTGCTGGTATAGACGCCTTTGGGGATGGCCAACTCGCGCATCAGCTCCAGCACGTTGCGCGTTCCCAGCACATTGACGCGCTCACCCGGCGAGGTATCCTTCACGCCGATCTTGTACCATCCCGCGATATGGAAGACGCCGTCCACGCCCTGCATGGGAGCGCGCATGCTCGCCTTGTCGGCCACATCGCCCTGGCGCAGCGTCACGCCCAGCGTCGCCAGCGCGCTCGCCTGCTGCGGGCTGCGCACCACCGCCACCACCTGATGCCCCGCCGCCACGAGCTGGCGAGTCACCGCGCCGCCCAGGAAACCAGTCGCACCCGTCACCAGATAGCGCATTGCGCGATCCCTTCCTCCACCTTGGCGCCGTTGCCGCCCATATCGGCGCGCATACTATATCATACAGGGCATCATACCGAGCGGCCCGGAGAGCAAGGAGAAGGCGCCGCGCACGACGCTGCTGTAGCAGGGGTTGTCAATTGAGCAACCATGCTGCATACTGATGTTGTCGCTGAGGTGAGGCGGCGACCTACCGTGTCGCACGGCGACTGGAGATGCAAGACGGGAGACACCATGAGCGATGGCGCACAGCCAGAGCCTGAAACAACCCTGACGATCTATTCCATCGGACACTCCAACCAGCCCCAGGATGCCTTCATCGCGCTGCTCCAGCGCCACGGCATCCAGTCGCTGGCGGATGTGCGCTCAGCTCCCTACTCGCGCTACGTACCGCACTTCAATCGCCCGGAGCTTGAATATGCCGTCGAGCGCGCGGGTATTCGCTACCTCTATCTGGGCGATGAGCTGGGTGGGCGGCCGTCGGGAAGTGAGTTCTACGACGATGAGGGCTATGTGCTCTACTATCGCGCCGCGCGGGCGCCGTTCTTTGTGCGTGGACTGGAGCGGCTGACCGACGAGGGCGCGCTCTATCGCACGGCGATCATGTGCAGTGAAGAAGACCCCACGAACTGCCATCGCCGCCTGCTCATCGCGCGTGTGCTGGAGGAGCAGGACGTGCCGACGCTGCACATACGCGGCGACGACCGCATCCAGACGGCGGATGATTTTCGTCGTGATCAGCAACTCTCCCTGTGGGATGACCCAGACGAGGCGGCAAGTGAGGAGAGGACGTGGAAATCTATACGGCCGGTTTCACCAAGAAGACCGCAGAGCAGTTCTTCGAGTCCTTACGACGGGCTGGGATTCGACGACTTCTAGATATTCGCCTGAACAATTCGTCGCAACTGGCTGGTTTCTCCAAGCGCGACGACCTTGCCTATTTTCTGCGCGTGATCTGTCACGCAGACTACCAGCATGAACCACTGCTCGCCCCGACTCAGGATCTGCTTGACGAGTATAAGAAGCAGAAAGGGAGCTGGGAGGCGTATGAGCGTCGCTTTCTTGCCCTGATGCGCGAGCGACGCATCGAAGAGCGCATCGACCGTCGTCTGTTCGCCGTCCCGACTGTGCTGCTGTGCAGTGAGGCGACGCCCGAACATTGCCACCGCAGACTGGTCGCTGAGTATCTGCGCGACCAGTGGGGCGATCTGACCATTACACATCTGTAACGTCTCCCTGTAGCGTTGTCCACGGGTTCCCACATGCGGAAGATTGCCTTCCCCAGCGATCTCCGCCAGTTCTGACCTCTCGCGCGTGATTTGGAGCCATCGAATCGGCGGTAGTGAGTGCGCTGCGGCTCTGTATGCTCGCCAATAGCGGGCGAACTGCTCGCCACGCAGCGCATCCTCAGCGCCTCGCTCAAGGAGGTCGCTCATATGCGCATCGTCATCAACCATCTCACCCGTATGCAGCCTGGCTATATCTGTGTGGCGGGCCTCGATCCGCAGACGCGCGAGCATATTCGCCCCGTGCTGCGCGGGCGCCTGACCCGTACGCTCTTGCGCGCCGAGGGTGGCCCATTCGACATCGGCGCGCTGGTCGATCTGGGCGAGACGACAGGCGAAGGCGTCGCGCCAGAGGTCGAGGATTACGCTTTTACGCCCTGGATGGCGAACCACCTGCGCGACTTCGAGCCAATGCCCTTCTGGAGCCTCCTACTTGGGGCAGCGCATCGCCGCCTCGCAAGCATCTTCGGCCCAGACTTGCGGCAAACGGGCGCCACCTGTACGCTCGATGCAGGCAAAGGGCTGGCGTCGCTGGGCTGTCTGATTCCGGCAGGTAGCCCTCACCTCGTTCCG
>DATAED010000246.1:0-28714 GCA_036258195.1 Ktedonobacterales bacterium | reverse complement strand
CATCCGGTCATCACGCTGCTGCTGGTGACGCTGCTGCTGCTGGGGATGGGCTGGCCGCTGCTCTCCATCAACCTCGGCACGCCGTCGATCACGAGCATCCCCAGAACGGCGGAGGCGCGCGCGGGCAACGACATCCTGACGGCGCAGTTCCCGGAGCTGGGCGCCAGCCCTGTGATCGTGGTGGCGCAGACGACTGATGGCTCCAGCATCCTCACCTCGGCCAATGTGGGGCGCGTGCAGGCGCTGACGCAGTGGCTCGACGCGCAGCCGCACGTCGGCGGGGTGACGAGCCTGACGCAGTTCGCGGGCGATCCGCAGGCGCCGTCGCCGAGCCTGGCGCAGCTCCAGCAGCTCTATGGCACGGGCGCGTATCAGCAGCAGCCGGGGCTGGCGCAGCTGGTGGCGCAGACGACCAAGGGCGACACGACCATCATCATGGTGCGGCCCGATGCGCCGATGGACAGCGTGGCGAGCAAGGCGCTGGTGGATGATCTGCGCGCGGGCGACAACGCGCATGCGAACGGTCTGCGTGTGCAGGTGGGCGGCGAGCAGGCCACCTCGCTCGACTTCTCGCGCTACCTGTACAGCAACTTCCCGCGGGCGATTCTGTTCATCCTCGTGGCGACCTTCCTGCTGCTGCTCACGATGTTCCGCTCAGTGGTCATCCCGCTGAAGGCGATCATCATGAACGTGCTCTCGGTGAGCGCATCGTATGGCGTGCTGGTGATGGTCTTCCAGTGGGGCTGGGGGCAGCAGTTGCTGGGCTTCGAGTCGGCGGGGGTTGTGGAGAGCATCATCCCGATCCTGATGTTCTGCGTGCTGTTTGGCCTCTCGATGGACTACGAGGTCTTCCTGCTCTCGCGCATCCGCGAGGAGTGGCTGCGCTCGCACAACAACCGCTGGGCGGTGGCGCGCGGGCTGGAGATGACGGGCGGCGTCATCACGAATGCGGCGCTGCTCTTCATGATCGTGACGGCTGCGTTCACCTTCACGCAGATCACGACGACGAAGGAGATCGGGCTGGGCATGACGGTGGCCGTGCTGGTGGACGCCGCCATCATCCGCACGCTGCTGGTACCCGCGACGATGCGGCTGATGGGCCGCTGGAACTGGTGGCTGCCGGGCCGCCGCCTGCCGAAGGAGCGCGAGCTAGCCGTGTAACCTGCGAACTGCTCGCGAACTGTTCAGGAGCGAGTCCGATGGGCGCTCGCTCCTGAACTCTATGCGTCTGGCAAGGCGCCCAATCAATAGGCGCTGCGAATCTGCTTGCCCCTGAGCGGCCCACCGAGCGCGGCGCTGACATAGCAGATGTCGAGCGCTCCGGCGCTGAGCGGGAGCACACCCCACGCCAGCGATGCGATGCCGATCAATTGGCCCGCAGCCACGGCGATGAGGCCGATGGCGATGAACCCTGCGCCCGCGACGATGCGAAAGATGCGCCCAGACGGGCTGTTCAGAAAGCGGGAGAAGCGGGAACGATTGAAGCCTGCCGCGAGAGTATTCATATGACTCAACCTCCATCCAGAGGCCTTCAGCTTCGCGCTCCAGCATGCGGCGCATGATGTGGGCGAGCAGCCTGACGGCCCGGCGCGCTGCGCGTGCAGCGCCTCTCCTCTGAGGGTATGCGGGTTTGCCTCCTCACTCAATGATTGAGGCTCCGAGAGGATTGATTGAGACGCCGGAATCCGTCGGGAATGGCCGCGCGATGTGCTATACTGCTGACCTGGTTTTCCTTCTGAGTATGCAGCGGAGGCGAGGGATGGCGCCCCCAGCGGAGGACGCGCGCCGTGGATGGTCGCGCGTGAGGTGAGGATGACGTATGGCCAAGTTGAATCAGATCATCGCAGTGGAGAAGGGCGTCAAGAGCCAGTCATTTCAGGAGTTGACGGAGGCGCACCAGTCGCTGCAAAAGCCCACGCTGCTGGCGGGCATCACGCGCACGTATCGTCCCAAGGATGAGGAAGGCGAGCAGTTGCCGCCGGAGTCTACCCGCGTGCAGCTCAAGGCGCAGGATGTCATCCGCGAGACGGTGGCGTCGCTGACGCGGCTGTTCGATGTGACGGCGACGAAGGACTGGGCCAACTGTGTGGCGAAGGCCGATGTGGTGGTGGACGGCCAACTGCTGCTGCGGCAGGTACCGGCGACCTTTTTGCTGTTCCTGGAGAAGCAGTTGGTCGATCTGCACACGTTCGTGAAGAAGCTGCCCGTGCTGGACGCCTCGGAGGCGTGGAGCTTCGACGCTTCGACGGACGCCTGGGCGACGGAGCCGGTGCAGACGCTGCGCACGAAGAAGACGCCGCGCAACCACGTCAAGGCGGAGGCGACCGAGAAGCACCCCGCGCAGGTCGAGGTCTATTACGAGGATGTCACCGTGGGCTACTGGCGAACGGTGAAGTTTTCGGGCGCGCTGCCAGCCCAGCGCGTGAACGAGTTGCTGGCGCGGGTGGAGAAGCTGCAAGAGGCAGTGAAGTTCGCGCGCGAGGAGGCCAACAGCATCGAGGTGGAAGACCAGAAGGTCGGCGCGACGTTCTTCGACTATCTCTTTGGGGCGTAATGCGCGCCGCCGCCTGCCGGTAGGTATCGCTGCGGGGCGCACACACCCTCCGCTCCCTCTCCCTCTGGGAGAGGGCTGGGGTGAGGGTTCGCGCCGCGCGATCACCTAACCAACACGAGAGACGTCATACGGGTGCGACCATTCAGCACTGGCTTGCGGTGGCGGCGGGCATGGCATAGACTGAGCGGTGGAGCACAAATTCAGATTCACGCTCATCATGACGACGCACAAGCAGCGCGCGAACAGTGGAGGTTCGAATCCTTCCCTCGCCACCTTCGCGGCGAGGTAGCCCAACTGGCAGAGGCAGCGCGTGGCGTCACACCAGGCTGAGGCTCTTGCTCCAGGCTCAGTATTCGCCGTCGAACGCCGTATCGAATGACAGTGGTCAGGTTCTGGCGAGGTTGCGGATTCGACCGCCGCTCGGCCCTCCGCGTGGTTATGCGTAACCACGTCCTAGCACTCGTGGGCCGATAGCTCAATAGGTAGAGCGCGCCACCTTGAGAGTGAACCGCTGGCTTAAATGTGACGGTGTGCGCAAATGGGCGGCAAAAACGGGGGCCAGCGGGGGGTATCCGCTGGCCCCTACCTTTTGCGCGCGCGGCAGCGGGACTATTCAGGCGAACCCTGGGTAGAAGGTAGCGCCAGGCCCCGCGAAATGGGCGTTTGTGCTTCGAAGCACATGTGAGCGACGCCATCGCCAGGCACGCTCCTTTCTGCGTATACTACAGCCGTGAGTGCAACCAGACGCTGGCGCGGGAGAGGAGTGTGTGACCATGCGTGCTTACATCATCACCTTCTCCAGTATCGCCTTTGCCCTCCTCATCTTCCTGGGCTCCTTCTCTAATTTGCTCAGTGGCTGGCAGATCGACGTACCGTCGCCCTATAACTATCCGCCGCGCGTAGTCGGCACGTTGCTGGGCGATGCGCCAGGACTCCTCTTCGCCCTGGCGGGGCTCGGCTACGCGCTCTATGACGCGGCGCAACGGCATGCGCCCCGCTGGTTCATGGCGCTGCTGATCTGGCCCGTGATCCCGCTCCTGGCGTCCAGCCTCATGTTTGCGGGCGCCCTGTCCTATGCGGGCCTCTGGTTTGCGCCGCTCGCGCTCCTTCCCCTCGCTCCATTCCTCTATGGCATCTTTGCGGCGTCTCCTGGCCTTCGGCCAGCGGCTCCAGCTCCTGCGCCGCGCCGCTACCTGGCGTTCGTGGGGGTTCTCGCCATCGTCACGCTGGCGCTGGGCGCGCTGCTGGTTGCCCCACCGCCGGAATCACTGGTGGGGCCTGTTCTCGTCAGTCCTCCCGTCCTCCAGGTGGATCCGATTCAAACAAACGCTGACTGCGCCAGGGGGATCTATCCTCAGGTCAATCTCGCGAACGTCGGCACGCAAACCATCACATGGACCGCGCAGAGCCAGGATCCTCATGTCACAGTCGTCCCCGCCAGCGGAACCCTGGCGCCCAACTCCGCGATGGACGTTGCGCTCGAAGGCGCCAGCTCTGCGCACAAGGTCACCATCCAGTTCAGCCCCAACGTCGGAATCGACATGACCTCCGAGTTCATCTGCCAGTGAGCCACACAGGCTTCGAGAAGCGAAACGGCGCCTTGGGCACGCATGGCGAGTTCCTGGTCGAGGTGGGGCGTATGACGACGCTTGGCGGCGCGGAGAATAGCTGGCTGCGCTCATGCTATACTGTGAGCAGGCGCCGCATGAGTTCCATTCAGGCGCCAGGGCAAGGGCAAAGAAGGTGAGTGAGTATGGCGACACAGGCGCAACGATCGGCGAAGGGCCGACGGCCAGCGCCTGACCGCGCCCTACGGCCAGGCCAGCGCGTGAGTCAGACGCCAGGCCACCTGCCAGACCAACCGCCATCTGGCGGTCACAACCATCTCCATACGCACACACATGCCGCGTCGCGTCAGGCGCTGCGACTGGGCTTCCTGCTAACGGCGGCGATTCTGCTGGTCGAGGTAGCGGGCGGGCTGCTCTCGCACTCGCTGGCGCTGCTCTCGGACGCTGGCCATGTGCTGACCGATGTGGTGGCGCTGGGGCTGGCGTGGTTCGCCGCTGCGCAGGCCGAGCGCCTGCCCAACGAGCGTCGCACCTTCGGCTACCATCGCGTCGGCATCCTGGTGGCGCTCTTCAATGGCGTGACGCTGGTGGTGATCGCGCTGGTGATTGGTTTTGAGGCGTGGCAGCGTTTGCAATCGCCAGAGCCAGTGCATCCCGACATCATGATCGTCGCGGCGCTGCTGGCCATCGCCGTCAACCTCTTCATCGCGCGGCGGCTGCACGGCGGCGAGCACAATCTGAATACTCGCGCGGCGCTGCTGCATGCCGTGGGCGACATCGGCGCCTCAGCGGCGGTGGTGCTGGGCGCGGTGGTGATCGCGCTGAGCGGCGCGACCTGGGTAGACCCCATCATCTCGGTCGCCATCGCCGCGCTGATCGCCTTTGGCGCGCTGCGGCTGATCGTGGAGACGGTTAACATCCTGATGGAGTCCACCCCCGCCGACATCTCGACGGAGGATGTGGCGCGCGACATTCTCCAGACGCCGGGCGTGCGCGCGGTGCACGATCTGCACGTCTGGACGATCACCAGCGGGATGCGGGCGCTCTCGTGCCACTGCGTCATCGACGACATCCCACCGAGCGCCAGCGCCGCCATCCTCGACGACGTGACGGCGATGCTGCGCGAGCGCTATCGCATCGGGCATACGACGATCCAATTTGAGAGCGCGGCGCATGAGTCTCACGATGGCTTCTGCGCTTGCGAGCCAGGCGCGGCAGAGAGCCTCTACTGTGCGCAGAACTGCGGCGGCGGGCTCGATCATCCTGATCATCCCGACCACGCGCGCCAGTCCGGCCACAAGCACGCCCGCCTCTCGTAGCCTCTCGTAGCCTCTCATCACCGTTTCACCGCCTGCTCTGGCCGCTGCTCCCCGCTCCCGCACTGGCGCATGTTGTGACATGAAAGCGATACCAGTGTACGTATACTGTGTGGGCGTCACAAGAGGCTGACGCAGGATGATCGGCAGGGGTTAGGGGAGGCGCCCTATGTCACACCAACACACGACCCTGGTAGGATGGCGATTCTGGAAGCTGGCGCTGCTGGCGCTGGTGACGCTGGGTCTGACGATGAGCATGAGCGGCTGCAGCGGCATTCTGGGCCTGGGGACGACGAAGGGATCGGGCAACGTCAAGACAGCATCTCGCGCGGTCAGTGGCTATACCAAGGTGCGACTCTCTGGCGCAGGTATCCTCAACATCGCACAGACGGGAACGGAATCGCTGACGATCAGCGCGGAGGACAACCTGCTGCCACTACTCACCTCAGACGTGAGCGACGGAACCCTGACACTCGGCGTGAAGCAGGGACAATCAATCACACCGACCAAGCCAATCACCTACACGCTGACAGTCAAGCAACTCAACGCTCTCGACCTCTCGGGCGCTGCGACGATCAACGCAGTGAACATTACAACGGATGCGCTACAAGTAACGTGTTCGGGCGCCGGGACACTGACGATTTCGGGTAGCGCACAGTCGCAATCCGTGACCATTTCTGGCGCCGGCTCCTACAACGCCAGAGATTTCAAGACCAGCGGCTCCACTGTGGAGATCAGCGGAATCGGGAACGCGACTGTTACCGCAAACCAGACGCTCAACGCGACGATCAGCGGCGCAGGCACGGTGACCTATTATGGCTCGCCGAAGGTGACGCAGTCTGTGTCAGGCACAGGCTCGATCAAGCAGGGAAAGTGACACGCGGATCGCATCCGTGCGCAACCGGGCGGCCACTCGCGCGTATGGTGAACATGTCGCGCGCGTAGAGCGCGCAGCGTCCCAATAACGACGAGATGACGAGAAGGAGTGGCGCGATGCCAACGGTTGGCTCTGGGCAGGTGGCGACGGAGACGCGCGAAGTCAGCGCGTTCACGCGAATTCGCTTCGAAAGTGTCGGCGTGCTGAACATCACGCAGACCGGGGAAGAGTCGCTCACGGTGAGCGCAGACGACAATGTGCTGCCCTACATCACGACGCGCGTGCACGGCGGCACGCTCGAAATCGGGATGGAGGGGCATGTGACGATCAATCCCAAGAGCAAGATCATCTTCACGCTGACCGTCAGGTCGCTGGAGGAGATTGACCTCTCGGGCGCGGCCTCGATCCACGCCAGCGACATCAACACCGATACGCTCGATGTGCGCTTCTCTGGCGCGGGGAAGATGGAACTGACAGGCAGCGCGCAGACGCAGACGGTGATGGTCTCTGGCGCAGGTGGCTACGAGGCGAAGGACTTCAAGACCAGAGAGACGCGCGTGAAGATCACCGGCGCGGGCTATGCGCACGTCTACGCCGACGAGAGACTGGACGCGACCGTGACCGGCGTGGGCAAGGTGACGTACTACGGGTCGGCAGAGGTGCGCCCGCGTGTGACAGGCATCGGCTCGATCAAGCCGGGGCGCTGAACGACCTCTCCCCCAGTCCCAGGAAGAGGAACCTCAGGCAAGGCAATTTGTTTGCTGGCGACCAGGCGCGACCTCTCCCCCTGACCCCCTCCCCTTCAGGGAGGGGGAACCCAGGCCAGAGGATTCCGCGCGGGGCAGGCAGGATAGCCCGTGATGGGGCTATTCGGAGGGAGTGGGCGGCTGGGTGGGCTTGAGCTCCTGCCAGCCTGCCACCGATTCATCCATCAGCGCGATGAGCTGCTGGAGGCGATCCATCACCATCGTGATGTTGGCGCGCTGGCGGCTGTAGCCGTCGGCGGTCATCTCGCGCACCCAGGCGCGCAGGTCGTCGTCGCTGAGGTCGTACCACTTCAGGTCGGCTTGCAGGCGCACATGCACCTTGTACGCCGGATCGAAGAGCTTGCCCTTGCCGGGCGCCTGCTCGGCGGCGGATTCGGCGGGCTGCTCGCGCGCGCCATGCAGCTCGGTGGCCAGCGCATCCACCTCGCTGAGGCGATAGAAATTGCCCTTGCCGACGCCGGGGTAGGCTTTGAGCCGCTTCTCGCGCACGAAGGCGAGCAGGGTATCGCGATCGACATCCAGCCGACGCACGGCCTCGCTCTCATCGATGAAGGAAAATTTGCTGGGCCGGTTCATGGGACTGTCTCCTGGGTGGTCGGCTCATCCTCGGGTTGCTCAAAGAACATCAGCAGCGTGCTGCCATATGTGCGCTCGTCATAGAGGCGCAGGCGGGCCAGCGCGACCGCCGCGATGTCTGGGCGCTCGCGCGGGTGAATCTGGACGACGACGAGGCCGCCGGGCGGGCTGAGTGGCGCGCGGTCGAGCTGTTCGAGGGCGCGGGCGGCCATCTGCTGATATTGTGGCGGCGCAACGTAGACGATGTCGAACTGGCGGCGGCGGGCGTGGGCGTCGCGCAGGAAGGCGAAGGCGTCGGCGCGGATGACCTCGGCGTTGGCTGCAAGCCGCGTGATCGCCAGATTCTCCTGGATCAGCTTGATGATGGCGCCGCTCAGCTCGACGAAGGTGGCTGCAGCGGCGCCCCGACTGAGCGCCTCGATGCCGATCTGGCCGGTGCCAGCGAAGAGATCGAGGAAGCGCGACTCCACGATGTCTGGCGCGAGGATGTCGAAGAGCGCCGTCTTGACGCGGTCGAGGATGGGCCGCGTGTCGAGGGTATCGGGCGCTTTGAGGCGCCGCCCCTTGGCGCTCCCCGCGATGACGCGCATCTCAAGCGCCTCCCTGCGTTCGGGAGTCGGCGCGCGAGCTGGCTGAGTTGGCTGAGGCGGAGCGCCCACGCGGGGCGGGTCGCGGCGCGGGCGGCTGCTCCTGTGGCGCGCTCTCGGCTGCGCCCTCAGCGGCGCTGGCGGCGGGTCGGCGCGCGGCGGGCTTCGTCGGCTGCTCAGCAGACGCAGCGGGCGCCGCGGCGGGCTGGCCAGCGCCATGCTGCGCGATCCACTCGGCGCGCAGCAGATCCAGCACAGACTCCACTTCGTCGGCGAAGGTGTCGAGCTTGCCCCAGCGGATCAATTCGTCGTACTGCTCGGAGCCGAGCTTGTCGGGCGTGAGACTCCACACGGCGCGAATGACGCCAGCGGCCTTGGCCTCGCCCAGTTCGCCCACGACCATGTTCGCATAGGCCTTGCGCTGCTGAGCGGTGGGCTGGCCGCCGGTATGTGCGGCGCGCAGTGCGGCGATCACCTCGCGCGCGCGGATGACGGCAGGCGGCTCCCGCTCCGCTTCCGGCTCTGGCGGGGCTGATGACGTCGCGGGCGCGGCGGCCACGGGAGCGGCGGGCGGCTCATTCAGGCCATCTGGCACGTCGTCCAGCGCGGCGGCGGGCGTCATCTCCTGCGGCGCGAACTCCTCCTCGGCGAAGTCGTCGTCCAGGCCGGGCAGATCGTCCGGATCGGGATACGACACCTCGAACGCGGGGCCGTCCTCTTCCTCCTCAAAGCGCGCGGCGTCGGCCCGACCGATGGGCGCGGGCATGGCGGCCAGCGCGGCGGCGCGCTCCTCTGAGATGGCGGGCGGGCGGGCCGCTGAGTTGGCGGGCGACTCTGGCGCGGCGCCATCGCGCAGCGACTGGCGGCGCAGCAATTCGAGTGACTCGCGCAGGTTGAGGCCATCGAGCGAGCGCACCTTGAGACGCTCCATCACGGTGCGCGCGTCGAGGCCTAGCGCACGGATGGCGGCCAGGAACTCCGGGCGCGTGAGGTCGGGGCCACCGCTGGCTGACGCGGGAGCTGGCGCGGGAACTGGCGCGGCGGCGGGCTGTGGCGTGGTGGGGCGGCGCGCGGGCGGCGGGGCAGGGCGCTCGGCAGGCGCAGGGCGCTCGGCAGGCGCGGGGCGCTCAGGCGCAGCGGCAGGCGCGGAGATGGGCGCGGAGATGGGCGCGGCGGTGACCTCGGCCAGGTGCGCATCGAGCCGCTGCGAGAGGCGGCGCATGCCCGCGTCGGCCTCATCGAGCAGCGCATCCACCTCATCGGGCGTGGCGCCGGGGCGCAGCGGCAGCGCCATCTCCAGCGTGCGGGTCTGCCCGTTCACGCTGAAGGTGACCGATTGCCGCAGCCAGATATGGTCAGCGTCCCGCGCATCGCGGGTGATCGAATCGTCGCGCACTGCCAGCCTCTCTTTCCTCGCCAGTGGCGCCCTGTAGCGTATCATATCGACGCCGTGTCACTCCAGCGCACAGGGTCTGCCAGAGAGGACGAGCGGCGATGGAGCGGCGGTCACGCGCTGGGGCATTTGCAGCGCGCCACGCTGCGAGCAGGACTACCAAGGCGCGCTCACGACATTCTCATCCAAAGGGCGTATGATCGTCATAACAGCCGCTTCACACTGACGCGCGACGACGACGTGCGCAGGCGTCTGCCCACAGAGAGGATGTACGGGTTCGATGGATCCAATCCAGCCGCTGGTATCGACCGAGTTGCGCGATAACTGGCAGGGCTTTCTGGACATCAATGGGCTGGCGGGCCACTCGGCCACGCTCGACCACGTCATGGTGTTTGGGGCAAATGATCTGATCTTCGCGCTGCCTCTGGTTCTGCTGCTGGTGTGGTTCGTGCTGGCGCGCTGGTCGCCCTTCAGCCGCTGGCTGGCGCGGCGCGTGGGCGCGGGCGAGGCGGAGCGCGATCGCTGGCTGGGGCAGCGCGCGCTGCTGAGCGCGGTCGTCGGCGTGGGGCTGGCGCTCTGCCTGAACATCTTGCTGGGCGCGCTGATCTTCGAGCCGCGCCCGTTCATCTCGCATCCCAGCCTCGCACATAAGCTGATCGCGCACGCGGCGGACGCCTCCTTCCCCAGCGACCACGAAGCAGTGGCGATGTCCATCGCGCTGACGCTGGTGTTCTATGTGATCTGGCTGCTGGGACGCTTCTCACGCGAGCGGGCGGGCGCGCGACTGGGGCGCGTGGCTCCGGCGCTGCTGGGCGCGCTGTTAGCCGTGGCGATGGCCGTCTTGATCGGGTTCGCGCGCGTCTACGTCGGCGTCCACTATCCGATCGACATCGTGGGCGGCGCGGTCTGCGCGGCGGTGGGCGTTGCGCTGGCCTTCGGGCTGCTGCCGCTGACGGGACGCATCTTTCAGCCCGTCGTGCAGCTGGCGGCGGCGGTGGGGCTGGCGTGAGACGTGGGGCGCAGCCCTCACCCCAGCCCGCTCCCTCTGGGAGAGGGGCAGGGGCGAGGGTTCGCGCTCCCACCTCGCAGTTGACACGTGGCGCGGCGGGCGAACATGATATGGCCACGCGGGCGCAGTGAGGCGACCGCAGTGGCGACGCCAGGGATGGCAGGCCAGCAGCGAGCGCGTGGCGGCGTCGTGCGGCGTCGCACAGCGCAGGAGGGTGATCCTCTATGCAGACGACGTCAGGAGTGGAGACAGTTCCCCAGCAGGTCGGCGTGAAGGTGGGGAGCTATGTGAGCGGCGTGAGCGATACGCCGCTGCTCGGCATGACGATTGGCGACGCATTCGATCTGACCGTGGCGCGCTTCCCCGACCACGAGGCGCTGGTGTCGCGCCAGCAGCATCTGCGCTACACCTGGCGCGAATTGCAGGCCGAGGTAGATCGCTGCGCGCGCGGGCTGCTGGCGCTGGGGGTGAAGCAGGGCGACCGCGTCGGCATCTGGGCGCCCAACCGCGCGGAGTGGGTGATCATCCAGTTTGCCACGGCCAAGATCGGCGCGATCCTGGTCAACATCAACCCCGCCTATCGGCTGCACGAGCTGGAGTACGCGCTGAATCAGTCGGGCTGCTCGACGCTGGCGCTGGCGCCCAACTTCCGCACGACCGATTACACGCAAATGGTGCAGACACTCTGCCCGGAGCTGGAGCACAGCGCGCCGGGGCAGCTCGACAGCCACCGCCTGCCACGCCTGCGGCATGTGATCCGCCTGGGCGATGAGCGGGCGCCGGGGATGTGGATCTGGGGCGAGATACTGGGACGCTCGCAGGAGGTCAGTGAGCAGGCGCTAGCGGAGCGGCAGGCGGCGCAGCAATTCGACAGCCCCATCAACATCCAGTACACCAGCGGCACCACCGGCAACCCCAAGGGCGCGACGCTGAGTCACCACAACATCCTCAACAACGGCTATTTCATCGCGCACCTGCAACACTTCACCGAGAACGACCGGCTGTGCATCCCCGTGCCGATGTATCATTGCTTTGGGATGGTGCTGGGCGTGCTGGCCTGCATGACACACGGCTCGACGATTGTCTTCCCAGCGGAGGCGTTCGAGCCGGCCTCCACGATGGAGGCGGTGGAGGCGGAGCGCTGCACCTCGCTCTATGGCGTGCCAACGATGTTCATCGCCGAGCTGGCGCACCCCGACTTCGACAAGTACGACTTCAGCAGCCTGCGCACGGGTGTGATGGCTGGCTCGCCCTGCCCGGTGCAGGTGATGCGCCAGGTGATCGACAAGATGCACATGAGCGAGGTCGAGATCTGCTACGGCATGACGGAGACCAGCCCCGTCTCCTTCCAGTCGCACACCGATGATCCGCTGGAGAAGCGGGTGAGCACGGTGGGGCAGATTCATCCGTATGTCGAGGTCAAGGTCATCGATCCGGCGACGGGCGATGTCGTGCCGCGCGGGCAGCCGGGCGAGCTGCTGACCCGTGGCTACGTGGTGATGCTGGGCTACTGGGAAAATCCGGAGGCGACCAGCAAGGCCATCGACTCGGCGCGCTGGATGCACACCGGCGACCTGGCGACGATGGACGACGACGGCTACGTGAACATCGTCGGGCGGCTGAAGGATATGGTGATTCGCGGCGGCGAGAACCTGTATCCGCGTGAGATCGAGGAGTTCCTGTACACCCACCCGAAGGTGAGCGATGTGCAGGTGATCGGCGTGCCAGACGAGAAGTATGGCGAGGAGTTGATGGCCTGGGTGAAGCTGAAGGAAGGCGAGACGGCGACACCGGAGGAGCTGCAAGCCTACTGTCGCGGGCAGATCGCGACAGTGAAGATCCCGCGCTACTGGAAGTTCGTGGATGGCTTCCCCATGACGGTGACGGGCAAGATCCAGAAGTTCCTGATGCGCCAGCAGGCCATCGAGGAGCTGGGCTTGCAGTCGGCGGCCAACATCCAGACGGCGTAACGACCTCACCCCGATCCGTCGTGGGAGCGAGGGGCCGGGGGGTGAGATGAGGTGCGGGAACGGGCGGGTAAACCCGCAGCTACGTGGCCTGCGGGTTTACCCGCCCGTGCCTCAAACCGCCAGAGGCGCTTCCTTCCTGCGGCATCACGACCCGTGGCAGCGTCTCGTGCTGCTCAGAAGGCCTGCGCGTCGGCGGCGCTCTCGATGGCGTGGAAGGCGATCAGGCGCTGCTGGCTGGGCGTCTGGATGACGACGGCGTCCACACCCACCCAGGCCACCGTACCCGTGTAGGAGCCGCCTTTATCACCTGGTAGCAGGGTCTCGACGGTGACGCGCTTGTCCTGGCGGGACTCGAACCACTCTTTCATGGCGACCTCTCCTTTCGGCGCGGCTATGCGCGCACAAGCATCACAATCCATCACCACCATGGTGAGCGCTCGCGGTTGGGCCGGGTTGAGCGTGGTTGAGCGTGAAGCGGGGCGCACAGGAGCGCGCAGCAAGCGCATGGCCGTATCGCGTGTCGTCTGAGGCGCCTGCATCCCACCTTCCGCCATCCCCCGCCGCGCATCGGAACGTATCGAGGGTCTCCCCCGGCTGCCATTGTATATCGCCTGCATGGCGAGTACAACTCCCCACTCGCGCCGCAGCGGATGAGGAGGCGAAGGCGGACGCCACGCCCCACATCGCTCCACATTCGCCGCCGCTCGTCGCCATCGCCAGGCGCCAGCTTCGCGCGCGCAGGCCGCTCTGGGCCGCCAACCCCTTGCGCCAGCTAGAACACCTGACCTACACTTGCTGCTGTCCGACAGAGTGGACGGCAAGCGGGGCCGACTGGCCGGAACGAGCGGCATGTGAGCGAGGAGGAGACCGGTGGGTGAGCACGCGGAAACAACAGCAGCAACGGCAGCAACGGAAGGGGCGCCAGCGGTGGCGCGGGTGGGCTACGCGCCGATCACGCGGGTAGACGCCGAGCGGCGCGAGATCGAGTTGTGCGCCACCAGCGAGACGCTCGACGCGCATGGCACAATCTTCGACTACGCTGCCAGCAAAGACGCCTTCACACGCTGGCTGGGCAATGTGCGCGAGATGCACGCGCGGCGCGCGGTGGGGCGGCGCGTGGCCGTGCGCTGCGACGACGCCGCGCGCCGCATCATCGTGCGGCTGCGCATCTCACGCGGAGCGCAGGATACCTGGGAGAAAGTGCTGGATGGCACTCTGCGCGGAGCCAGCATCGGCGCGAGCGACGTGGTCTGGCAGCGCGAGCGGCGCGCCGTGGCGGGGCGCAGCCGCTGGGTGCAGGTGGCCACACGCTACGACCTGGCCGAGCTGAGCCTGGTCGATAACCCCAGCAATCCCGATGCGCTGGGTGTCACCTTCGTGCGCGGCGCCGAGCCAGACACCGCCCTGCTCGATCCCCTGTTTGATGCAGCGCCCGATGCAGCGCCCGATGCGTCGCCCGATGCGGAGGAGGCGGCAGTGGAGGCGGGATCAGACATGCAGCCAGCGTCGGAAACGGCTGAATCAGCGCGCGAGCGGCAGCCGCTGCACGAGGCCACCCGCACGCTGCTGGCGGGCTGCGCCTGCCCACGCTGCGCGGTGGCGTTGGCCGCGCTGGTGGAGGATGACGCGCCGTCGGTGAATGAGCGCGTGGGCGATCACGAGCCGCTGACACGCGCGCTGCTGGCCGCCATGCGTGCCACGACCGCGCAACTGGCGGCCTTCGACGCCACCCTCGGCGCGGCAGTGGCCACCTTGCGCGCCGACGACGTGCGGCGAGCGGCGCCAGCGCCAGAGACGCCCACAGCGGCGGCGTCAGCGGCGGCGCGCACGATAGATGAGCTGCGTGCACGGGTGACCCGGCTGGAGGCGCAACCCGTCCCTGGCGGCCCGGCGGCGCGCGCTGTGGAGAAGACGCTGCTCGGCGCGCCCGCCGCTGCGGCGCCAGTGGAGGTGGAGTACCGCGCGCTGGAGGCGCTGGCAGGTCGCCTGCGCGATCCCCAGGCGCAGTTGGCCGTGGCGGCGGAGATGATCCGCTTGCAGCAGGGTGGCCAGGGGTGAGCCGGAATCTCACCCCCAGCCCCTCTCCCGCGAGGAGAGGGGAGCCAGAAGCGCCTCCGGTTCCCCTCTCCTGTGGGAGAGGGGGTTAGGGGGTGAGGTCGCGCCACAACCCAATCATCGGTGAATAGACGTGAGTAGATGTGAGGAGGAGCAAGGGGCCATGACGAACGATCTCTACACCGCGCCCACAGCGAGCGCGGGAACAATCAGCGACGAGAGTGTGTCGCTGGTGCGTGAGGCGATGGGTGATGCGACGCGCGCCATCACCACGGCGACGGGGCTGACTGGCTACGAGCTGGAACGCCCGGCCAAGGTCATCGTGCCGGTGGTGACGCCGCTGGTCAACATGCTGCCACGTCGGCGTGGAGCGGGCGTCGATGTCGTCCACTGGAAAGCCATCACCAGCTTCGACACCGCACGCAACTGGGGCACGCTGGCCGAGGGCGCGCTGCCCAGCCAGGTCAGCTACGCCGTCGCGCCGATGCAAAACACCGTGCAGACCATCGGGCTGATGAATCAGGTCAGCTTTCAGGCGCAGTGGCGCGGGCGCTCGCTGGAGTCCGACGTGCGAGCGCGGCGCATCGCCGAGCTGCTCTATCAGCTCAAGATGACCGAGGAGCGCTGGACACTGGGAGCGTCGAGCCTGCTGATGATTCCACCGGCGCCCGTGCTGGCGGCCTCGGCCAGCGGCGGCACGCTGGCGGCGGGAACCTACTGGGTGAAAGTGACAGCCAAGAACACGCAGGGCGAGACGACCGGCTCGTCGGCCAGCAAAGTCACCACCACCGGCTCGACCTCGCTCATCTCGCTGACGCTCTTCACTGTGCCGAACGCGACCCAGTACAACGTCTACGTCGCCAGCGGAGCCAGCTATCCCGGCGACGCGAGCGCCTGGCTGCAGGCTGGCGTCTCCGGCGCCAATGCGCCGCAGCCCGCCGTGGGCGCGGTGGTGACGCTGGCCGATGGCGTCACCGCGATGCCCTCTGGCGAGGTCAATCCCGCCATCCTGACGCTGACCATCAGCGCGCCGCCCGCCACCAGCGGCACGGCGCTGGCCAGCGTCGCCAGCAACACCGCCAAGAGCTTCGTAGATGGCTCCGGCAATGTGTTGATGTGGGATGGCCTGATCGCGCAGGCGCTCAACAACGCCTCGACCGCCAACGGCGCCACGCTCGGCGCGCAGGTGGCCCAGCCCGCCGATCCCACCGGCAAGCTGGCGCTCTCAGACATCGACAATCTGCTGGCGGGGATGTATCTGCAAGCGGCAGGCGATCCCGACTATCTGGTGATGAATCCGCTGGACAACGTGCGGCTGACCAATCTGGTGGTCGGCGCAGGGCAACTGCGCTATGTGGTGCAGGCGGGTGAGAGCGCCGATCAGGGGCAGCTCACCGCGCAGTACCGCGTGACGCGCTACCTGAACAAATCGACCGGCAAAGAGATGCCGATCATCATCAATCGCTATTGCCCGCAGGGGCATCTGGTCTTCCTGCCGCTGACGATGCCCTTCCCCACACCCGATATCGGCGCCGCAGTCGAGATCGAGACGAACCAGGAGTACTGGGGCGTCGATTTCGCCCTCACCGACAGCAACTACAAGTTCGCGGACTACGTGGACGAGACATTGAAGGTGTATTTCCTGGGTGGGCTGGGCGTGCTGCGCGGCCTCTACCCCAGCTTTTGAGCGCGGAATCGCGGAATCTATGCAGGTTGGCGGGGCGTCGCGCTGGCTTCTGCGACGTCTCGCAACCTGCATGGCGCCGTCCTTGCGTTTCATCTCATTGGGTTCGTGCGCCCTGTTTGACGCCCCTCATCATTCAGCGGGCGAGAGCAGGGTGACGCAAGGAACAGAGCCGGAATCATCTTTCCGCAACTCAGGCCGATCAGGATGATCGAGAGGAGCCACCAATGGATCCGGAGCAGGAGTGGCCAGAGCCGCCGCCGCCACTGACGGCGCAGGACGAGGCGCAGACGGTCGAAGCGCGCTATCTGGCGCGCGAGGTGGATCCACGCTATCCACCGCGCGAGATTCCAGAGCGCTATGTGCCAGAGCCAGTCGCCTCAGCCGAGGTCGTGCGGGCGCGGCGCGTCTATGCCGTCTCGCGCACCGCGCAGATCATCTATCTGGTTCTGGGTGTACTGGAGACGTTGCTAGTTCTGCGCTTCGTGCTGAAGCTGCTGGCGGCCAATCCGCAGGCGGCGTTCTCCAGCTTCATCTATGCCATCACTGAGTCGTTTGTGGCGCCCTTCGAGGGAGTCTTTCAGACGCCACAGACGCAGGGATCGGAGCTGGATCTGGCCGCTGTGCTGGCGATGATCGTCTACGCGCTGGTCGTCTGGGGCGTCGTCAGTCTGCTCTACACGCTGGGCAATCGCCGCCCAACGTAGCGGAGATCGCGCCCTGCTGCGCGCCTTCGGTGGTGATGGATGTGAGGATGGGAAGGGAGGCAGGACGCGATGGCGACATCATCGAGCGCGTACCTGGACATTGGCGACTACCTGCGCGCCGCGACCAATCAGGAGACGGCGTCGCTGCTGGGGCTGAATACCACGCTGGCGGCAGGGGTCGCGGCGGGCGCGCTGACGCTGCCCGTGGCCAGCTCCGTTGGCTGGGCGGCTGGCCCCGCCTGGCTGCTGGATGGCCCCTGGGCCGAGCGCGCGCAACTGACGGGCGCTCCCGATGGCGCGACGCTGGCGCTGGCGGCGCCGGGCGTGACGCTGGCGCATGGCGCGGGCGTCTCCATCAGCCAGGCCGGGCCGTCGGGCGCGCTGGCCGAGGTCATCCTGCGGGCCAGCGGCTGGATCGAGAACTACTGTCGGCAGGGTGGGCCGGGCGACCGCGCCCTCTTCGCGCTGCCCCGCACGGAGCGCTGGCGGCTGCCGGGGCCGCGCGCCTGGCTGGAGCCAGATGGCGCGCTGGCGGTGCGCGCGGGACATTTCCCGGTGCAGACAGTGACGGCGCTGAGTGTGGAAACGGCGCCCGGCGCGGCGCTGGCGCTGGACGTGTCGCAGGTCGAGCTGCCCAGCGATGGGCGTCTGATCGAACTGCCGCCCTCGGCGCTCCTCCCCAGCGGAGCCATCGCGCCGCCGCCGGGGCTGTCGCGCGGGGGCAAGGGCTGGCTCAGCGTCACGTATACCGGTGGCCCCGTCACGCCTGGCGCCACGCCCTACGACCTGCGCCAGGCCTGCATCTGGGTGGTGAGCGAGCTGCTCAGCCAGCGGCGCAATCCCACCGGGGCCGCCGCCGTGCGTATGGGGAGCTTCGAGCTAACGGCGCGCCCACGCACCGATCCCACGGGCGACTCTCTGCTATTGATCCAGGCCAAGGCGGCGCTCCAGCCCTATCGTGTGGAGTGGTGAGACGCCTCCAACTTCCCCTCTCCCTGTGGGAGAGGGGGCTGGGGGTGAGGTGGGAGGACGGAGAGTGATGATCTTTACGACGATGCGGGTGGAGCGGCCCGAGGGTGTGGTGGTGGCGCGTGGCGTGGCCGCGCTGATCGAGTCGGCGGCGACGGCGCCTACTATGGAGCGGCTGGACTTCAGCGAGGCGCGCGCCGCTGACCTCGTGCTGATCTTCACCACACAGGGCGTCCCGCTGATTCCGTGGCAGCGGCGCGACACCCTCTACGACGAGGCGAATAGTGACCCTGAGACGGGCCAACTCGCCAAATATCGCATCGTGGCGCCCGTCGAGACGTATGAGGGCGACCACCAGGAGGCGCTGTGCGAGCGCGTCGTGGGCGGCTGATGGGGGACGAGGCTTGGCGGTTGAAACCGTGCCTGAAGGGCCTTCCGGCCCATAACGTCCGCCTGCGCGGACGCGGGCGAGGGGCGACTCCGAACCCGCGCAGGCGGGCCTGGTGGCGGGGCGCAGCCCGCCTTCAGACGCGGTTTCAACCGCTCAGCTCGCGAGGAGGGAAACACCATGTCAGGATCACGACCAGCGGGCGTCGCGCTGCCCGCCCAGCCCGATACACTGGGCGCGCTGGAGGCGATGCGCTCGATCATCCTCAGTGAGTGCCTGGTGAGCGGCGTCTCGCCCTTCGCGGCGCTCTCGGCGGCGGACGCGGCGCGCTATGGGGTCGGTGTGGCGGCCTTCATCGGCAGGCCCAAGGATTTCAACGACGCCTATCTGCCGCAGCTCAGCCTGTGGATCCCACCGGAGCCGGAGACTGTCGTCCTGGCGACCGAGATCGCGCTGACTGGAGGGGTGGGCCGCGCTAACGCAACGTTCGAGGCAATCGTACAAGTGGTGGTCGATCTCCGCGCCGATTGGTATGCTGGCGAGCAGCAGGCGCTGGCGATCAGCGATGCGCTGTGGTCGGCGATGCTGCGCCACGAGCGGCTGGCCGGGCTGTCGCCGACCGTCACGGCGAGCGAGGCGCGCCCCGGTCGCGGGCTGGCGTATCAGCAGATCGCAGGCGTGGACTATCGCATCTTCGAGGCGCGCTGGTGGGCGCGGCAGGAATGGCTGATCGCGGGCGGGCGAGTCCTCTGAGGAGAGCGGACGGCGCGCAGACGCAGAGAGACGTGTAGACAAGCGAGAGGATGAGCGCGTGGGGCTGACGGAGCGCATCGAGGACGACGTAGACGCGGCTGATCTGGCCGACCCAGCCAGCGTAGCGGGCGCTGTGCATGCGGCGGAATCGCGCGATGGACAAGCCGCGACGTACACGCTGCGGGTGATGAGCTATAACATCCTCTCGGGTGGCTGGCCGCGCCTCGATGCGCTGGAGGCGGTCATGCGCAGCGCACGGGCTGACCTCATCGGCCTGCAAGAGGTGGAGCAGCGCACACTGGAGGCGCTGGCCAGTCGCCTGGGCATGTACAGCGCGCTCAGCCCGTCGCGGCGTGGCTCGGCGGTGGGCCTGCTGAGCCGCTGGCCGCTGCGTGCGCTCGACCCGCACAGCGCATCACCCCTGCATAATGCGTTGCTGGAGGCGGAGATCGCGCCAGAGGGCGCCGCGCCACTGCGCATCTTCGTAGCGCATCTGGCGGCCAGCTATGCGGCGTGGCGCGCGGGCGAGGGTGAGCGGCTGCGCGAGCTGGCCTACATCCTCCGCCAGATGCGCGCATCTGGCGACCAGCCACAGCTGCTGATGGGCGACTTCAACAGCCTGCCGCCCGATGAGCGCCTGCTGGCCTCACAACTGCTGCTGCACGCCGCGCGCAACGACGCCCGCCGCGCCCAGGGCGATGCGCTGATTGGGCATCCGGGCGTGGCGAAGGTGCTGCCGAGGCCGTTGCGCCCGCTGGGCCATGCGCTGCTGTGGGCGGCCAGGCTGCCCGCGCTGGCGCGCGTCAGCGACGTGGTCGCCGCGGCCTACACTCCGCGCGCAGTCGTGCGAGCGACCCGCGTGGCGGGCTACATCGACCTCTACACCGTGGGGCGGCCCGACCCGCGCACGCGCGAGCTGAGCTGCCCGGCGGAATGCCCCGCCGGACGCATCGACTACATCTTCGCCAGCCCCGCGCTGGCCGCTGGTCTGGTGGTGTGCGACCTGCTCGCCAACGCCGAGAACAGCCCCGTTACGCGCGCCTCTGACCACCGCCCCATGCTGGCCACGCTGGCGCTCCCAGAGAGCGAAGGCTGAGGTTCATTCCTCATTCCCCCTCTCCTCGCGGGGAGAGGGGGACAGGGGGTGGGGTCGCGCCCTACTCCGCCTCCGGGGCGCTGGCGACCAGCCCCTCTGGCGCGCAGCGGAACCGCTTCACCGTCAGCCGTCCATCTGCGATGGCCTGCTCGACATCGCTGGGGTGCAGCTCCACCTGCTCATTGAAATCGGCATTGAACGGTGGGTTGGGGACGCCTATGAAGGTGGCGATGCTGTCGTTGCGGCTCTTCAGCGCGAGAAAATAGCCCGGCTCGGCGATGACGCGATAGGGCGTCTCATCACCCTCGATCTCATAGACGAGCAGCTCGCCCGCATCCTGATTCAGCACGTGAATCTCGGCCTGGCCGCCGACGGCGACGTAGGTGCTGGTGCGCGCGGTGTGGCCGTGGTAGCCCTTCATGCAGCCCGGCGTCACCGTCGTGATGTAGACGAGCGTCTCGACACGCCGATCCTGCTTGCCCACATTCTCGCGCAGATCCTGGTAGTTCTTGGCGACCTCGATCACCTGGCCGTTGGGCGCATGATCGGCGTCCTTCGTGGGGATGCGCTTGCATGGCTCGATGATCGGCGCGACCGTCGGGGTCGGCATCTCCAGCGGCTCGCCTGTCTGGGGATTCATGCCTGTATAGGGCAGGTAGGGCAATCGCATCGGCTGCTCTGTCTCCTCGGCTGATGATCTGGCCAATCTGCTGGCTGGCCAGCAGCGCGCCTGCATGGGCGACTCAGCCATCCAGTCTAGAAGAGTCCAGCGCCGAATGTCAATGCGTCCAAGACCATCCATCGGCGCATCCAAACGCATCCAGCCGCACTGCGCCCGCTAGCGCAAGGGGCCAGCATCGCGGCGTCCCTCATACGCCATTCAGACAGCGAGCCGCTGGGCAAGCAATGGCGTGTGACCTATCCGTGAGGCGCAACGGCCTGGCGGCGACTCATCTGTGACAACGTTGGGCGCTCATGGAGGGAGATGGCCATCGAGGCCAGCGCACAGGCGCCGATCAGGCGACGCTGGACAGGCGTAGCGTGTCCTGGTTCACCGTGTTTCCGTGGAAGGAGCAGCCCCATGTTTCACCGCATTCTGGTTCCACTTGACGGGTCGCGCCGCGCCGAATCGGCGATTCCCGTCGCCGCTCGACTCGCGCACGCCACACATGGAACGGTCATGCTGATGCGCAGTGTCGAGCCACTGACCCCGTATGGGCCGTATCTCTCTGGACCGGTAGGGCCCGCATCCACTGTGTCATCGGAGCAGCGCGATCAGGCCGCCAGCTATCTGGCGCAGGTGGTCATGGACGAGGCGCTGTCTGGCCTGACGACCGTGACGCGCGTGACCGAAGGGCCAGCGGCTGAGAGCATTCTCACGCTCTGTCAGGCTGAGCAGATTGATCTGGTCGTGCTCTGTGCGCATGGTATGACGGGCTACCATCGCTGGCGGCTGGGCGGTGTGGCGCAGCATGTCGTGCGCCACGCGCCGTCTCCTGTGCTGCTGCTCAATGAGTTCTCTCCCGGGACTCCAGCGAAGCAGATCGAAACGGTACGGCGCGCGCTGGTTCCGCTGGATGGATCATTGCTGGCCGAGGCCGCCATTGCGCCAGCCATACAGCTCATGGCGGCGCTGGCGCCCCAGAGCGGTAGTCTGCGCCTGCTGCGTATCATCAGTCCATACGCCGTCGAAGAGCAGGAAACCACCCAGGCAGAGCTGGTCTCCCAGACTAACCAGCAACTCCAGCACCTCGTCGAGAACCTGCGAGCGGCCCCTACCGAGCAACTGCGGCTGACCATTGACTACTCCGTGATGGTGGACTCGGATCCTGCTGAGCGCATCCTCAGCGTCTCGGAGCCATCCTACAATTCGCTGCGCGCGGAGCCGCATCAGGCGGCGGGCTACGACATCATCGTGATGGCGACCCACGGGCGCACCGGAATCCTGCGCTGGGCGCTGGGAAGCATCACCGAGCGTGTGCTCCAGGCGACGGGGCTGCCGCTGCTGATCGTGCGGCCGGTCGTCGAGCAGCCATCGCTCGCGACGGAGCAGCCAAGCGCGGCCCATGCGTAGCGAGGCGACAGCGGCGGCGCCCGTCTGCTGCGACAGGCGCTGCCGCTGTGATACCGCTCGCTGCATTTGAGATGAGATGGAGAGGCGCTGCGCCTATTGTCTCTGCTGGATTTGGGCGAATCCAAGCTCGCCGAACATGGCAAGCAGGGCTAGAGATGTGAGCGCGTTATGGGAACGATGACACGGCAGGTTGCGGCTCCTGTGAGCGCGCCGGCCGCTCCATTCAGCCAGCTCGGCGCCACGCTGGCTGCGCTGAGCGCGAACGAGTCGGGGTTGAGCGACGCTGAGGCGCAGCGTCGTCTGCAGGAGTACGGCGCGAATGAGCCAGCGTCAGCGCCCCGTTTCGCGGCGGCGCGGCAATTTCTGGCCTTCCTGCTGAATCCCCTGGTCATCATCCTGCTGGTCGCCAGCCTGATCGCTGGCATCCTCGGCGAAGCGCTGAATGCCGCAATCATCACACTAATGGTGATGCTGAGCGTTGTGATCAATTTCGTGCAATCCTATCGCTCGCAGCGGGCGGCGGACGCCCTGCGCGCCCAGGTGGCGCCTCGCGCGATGACGCTGCGCGATGGCGTCTGGCGCGAGATGGCGCGGCGTGAACTGGTGTGTGGGGATGTCATTCGTCTCTCGGCTGGCGACCTCGTCCCAGCCGATGCGCGCCTGCTGCAAGCGCGCGATCTGCATGTGCAGCAAGCCGCGCTCACCGGCGAATCGCTGCCCGTGGAGAAGAACGCGGCGGATATGCCCGCTGGCGCCTCGGCGCTGGCCGAGGCGCCTTACATGGTGATGATGGGGACATCCGTCATCAGCGGCAGCGCGACTGCCGTCGTGACCGCCACCGGACGCGCGACCGCGTTTGGCGACATCATGCTGCGATTGCAGACCAGACCACCAGAAATGGAGTTCGAGCGCGGCATCCGGCGCTTCAGCTATCTCATCATGCGCACGGTCATCGTGCTAGTGCTCTTTGTTCTGGCCGTCACCCTGGCCCTCCATCGACCCGCGCTCGATTCGCTGCTTTTCGCGGTGGCGCTGGCAGTGGGGCTGACGCCAGAGTTCCTCCCAATGATCACGACAGTGACACTGGGACAGGGCGCGCTCCGCATGGCCAAACAGCGGGTCATCGTCAAGCGACTTCCAGCGATTCAGAACTTCGGCAGCATGGATGTGCTGTGCAGTGACAAGACGGGAACGCTGACCACAGGCCAGATGACGCTCGATCAATGGATCGACCCACTCGGCGCGCCATCTGAGCGTGTCCTACTGCTGGCGCGGCTCAATAGCCTGTTCGACACGGGCATCCGGAGCCCGCTCGACAGCGCCATTTTACAGCGCACTGAGCGCGATAGCTCCACGGCGAACGACTACCAGAAGGTTGACGAGCTGCCGTTCGATTTCGATCGACGCTGCGCCAGCGTGGTCGTCGCGCGAGGCGACGAGCGACTGCTGATCACCAAGGGCGCGCCAGAGAGCGTCTTGCCACGCTGCGCTTCGTATGTCGCTGGCCAGACCAGCATGGAGGCACAATCGCTGGACGAAGCGGCTGTCCAGCGGTGTGTAGCGCCCTATCAGCAACTCAGTGCGCAGGGCTATCGCACACTGGCCGTCGCCTATCGCGCCGTGCCTGCGCAGGAGGCGTATACCAACACTGATGAGTCGTCGCTGACGCTGGCAGGCTATGTCGCCTTTACCGATCCGCCCATCGCGGGGGTCGCGGAGACGCTGGCAGCGTTGCGCCGCGACGGCATCGAGGTGAAGATCCTCACGGGCGATAATGATCTGGTCGCGCGCCACGTGTGTGAGCAGGTGGGGCTGGACGCCAGCCAGGTTGTGCTGGGCGATCAGCTCGAACACATGAGCGATGTGGCGCTGCAGCATGTAGCCGAGAACACCACTGTCTTCGCGCGTGTCTCGCCTGCGCAGAAGAACCGTATCATGCTGGCGCTCAAGGCGCGCAAGCACGTCGTCGGCTTCCTGGGTGACGGCGTCAACGACGCGCCATCGTTGCATGTGGCCGATGTGGGCATCTCGGCCGCCAGCGCGGTCGATGTCGCCAGAGACGCGGCGGACATCATTCTGCTAGAGCCAGGGCTGCGGGTCATTCAGCAGGGAGTGATCGAGGGGCGCAAGGCGTTTGGCAATGTGATGAAGTATCTGCTCATGGGGACAAGCTCGAACTTCGGCAATATGTTCAGCATGGCAGGCGCGGCGCTGTTCCTGCCCTTCCTTCCAATGCTGCCCACCCAGATTCTGCTCAACAACTTTCTCTACGATCTCTCGCAGGTCACCATCCCTACCGATCATGTGGACGCCACCTACATCGAGCGCCCCCATCGCTGGAACATTGGCATGATCCGAGACTTTATGCTCATCATTGGGCCGATCAGCTCGATCTTCGATTTCCTGACCTTCTGGGCGATGCTCACCATTTTCCACGCGCCCGAGGCAATGTTTCACACGGGTTGGTTTGTCGAGTCGCTCGCCACGCAGACGCTCGTCCTGTTCATCATCCGCACGGGCGGCAACCCGTTGCGCAGTCGCCCCAGCAAGCCGCTCACGATCACCACGCTGCTGATCGTGCTTGTTGGCATGCTGTTGCCTTTCTCGCCATTGGCGCCCGCATTGGGGTTTACGCCGCTGTCTCCGCTCTACTTCCTCTTCCTCGCACTGGCGATTGTCGTCTACCTGACGCTGGTAGAGGTGGTCAAGCGCTGGCTGATGCGACGCTGGTCGGCGTGAGTGAGCGGTGACATGAGCGGGCATCGTTGAGACGCAGCCGCGACGCGCGCTGACGAGACTGGAAGGGCGAGTGGCGCTGTGACGCTGCTCGAGAGTCGATCGAATGAGGAAGG
The DNA here is from genome assembly GCA_036258195.1 of Ktedonobacterales bacterium. Taxonomy (GTDB): domain Bacteria; phylum Chloroflexota; class Ktedonobacteria; order Ktedonobacterales; family JADMIN01; genus JAKAIY01. Next base: position 3,519 of record DATAED010000246.1, on the reverse strand, counting down.
AGAACGCGATATGTCGTTGAGCCGTTACAACCCCTTTGATGGGTTCCCGCTGTCGCTCCGTGACCCATCGGGATGGGCGACAGACCTGTTTGGTCTGCGCCCGAGCTTCCCCGTCGATGTGTACGAGGACGAGTCGAGCTACTTCATCGAGGCGTCCCTGCCGGGGATGAAGCCTGCGGAGATCTCAGTGACCGCCACTGGCGACACGATCACGATTCACGCGGCGACGGAGTACGACGACAAGCGGGAGAAGCAGGCGGAGGAGAAGCAGGCGAAGAAGGCTGGCGGGTATGTGCGGCGCGAGCGCTACACGGGCGAGGTCACGCGCATCATTGAGCTACCTACCGCCTTCAGTCCCGACAAGATCAAAGCGACCTATAAGCACGGCGTGCTGAGCCTCGAAATCCCCAAGACTGGGGAGGGCAAGCCGATGCCTATCGAGGTCAAGGTCGAATAGTGAGCCGCTCATCCACACCCAACTCTACACCCCCAGGGCGCGGCGCTGACGAAAGGAATTCGCCAGCGCCGCTACTCTGCGCAGTGACTCACGGCCATACGGTCAGGTGCGGTATCTACTGATGCAGCGACGAGCGCAGCGTCTCATCGATCTGCCGCTGGAGGGTCTCACGCAACGGCTGCAGGGTAGATTCGATCGCGTTGCGCATGGCGTCATAGGCGGGCTGCATGGCCTGTGTTACCTGCTGCTGGATCTGCTGTTGGAGCGCTTCGCGTACAGGATCGAGCGCCATCGACACCTGCCGCTGGAGCGTATCGCGCAGCGGGTCGAGCGCCGGATCGAGCTGCTGCTGCACCGTCTGGGCGACCTGCTGGCGCAGCGACTCCAGAATCGGCTGAATCGATTGCGTGATCTGCTGCTGCAAGCCGCCGATCAGTGCGTTCGTTGATTGCATCGACTGCTGCATCGCCTGCTGCGCCTGCTGCGGTTGCGCCTGCTGCATGGGCTGCTGCATGGGCTGCTGCTGTTGGTATGGCTGCTGTTGGTATGGCTGCTGCTGTTGGTATGGCTGCTGAGCTTGCTGGTCTGCTTGCTGGTAGGGCTGGTAGGGCTGCTGGTAGGGCTGATACTGCTGCCCTGCGTCACCCTGCCACTGCTGCGACTGATCGGCTTGCTGAGACTGGTCATAGGGCGGCTGATAGGGCTGATATTGCTCCCCCTGATCACTCTGCCATTGCTGGGGACTCCATTGCTGGCCATTGTCGACTGGAGCGTATTGCTGGGCCACGGCGGATCTCCTTTTCCCCTGATTCCCCTGGCGCGACGACACCATATACAGCCACGCGCGCCGCAATGAGTGTAGCGTTCGCAAGCGCTGGATTGGCGGTCTATCCCTTGCGTCCATCCAACTGTCCAGCGGTTATCGCATTTCCCATACCACTGCGGGCAAACGCCCGCGCCGCCTGACTTTTTGCCATGCTAATCCGTCTTACAGAAGAGCAAAAGAACGACGAGCAAAGAGGTTCGGCAGGCGAGCAGGCTGATCGGCGCGGCGGTGTTATACTACACAGGCGCGTCGCGCTGGTCGCAGGCGCCTGTCAAGCACATCATCTGCCGAGGAGGCGAGATCGTGAAGTTCACCTGCAAGCAGCAAGACCTGGCGAAAAGCCTCTCCACCGTGGGCCATGCCGTCTCCACTCGCACCACGCTGCCGATTCTCTCGAACATCCTGCTGGCGGCTGAGGGCGACCGGCTACGCTTCTCAGCGACCAATCTGGAGATCGCCATCACCTGCTGGATGCCCGCCACGATCCAGGAGGAAGGGACGACAACGGCGCCCGCGAAGCTGCTGACCGACTTCGTCAACACGCTCAACCCGACCGATGTGAAGCTGGAGCTGCAGCCGGGCAATCAGGCGCTCAAGGTCAGCGGGCAGCGCAGCCAGGCCACCATCCGTGGGATGGATCCGAGCGAGTTCCCCACGCTGCCCAGCGGCGACACAGGCGAGCAGGCCATCACGCTGGACGCCGCCGAGCTGCGCGAGATGATCGGCGAGGTGGCATTCGCCGCCGCCACCGACGACGCACGCCCGGTCTTCACCGGCGTGCTGGCGCGCGTGCGCGATGAGCGGCTGACGCTGGCCTCGGCGGACAGCTTCCGGCTGGCGGTGGCCACCACCGAGCTACCCGGCGCGCCCAACATGGCCGATGTGCTGATTCCCGCGCGCGCCCTGACCGAGCTGGCGCGCATCCTGCCAGCGGAGGGCGAGGCGCGCATGGTGGTGACACCCAACCGCAACCAGGTGCTCTTCCGCGCGGGCGACGTGGAGATGCTCTCGAATCTGATCGCCGGGCAGTTCCCCAACTTCGAGCAGATCGTGCCGAAGAGCCACTCCACCCGCGTCACGCTCCCCACCGATCAATTCCGCCAGGCGGCCAAGACGGCCACACTCTTCGCCCGCGACAGCGCCAACATCGTGCGGCTGAAAGTGGAGGGCGGCGAGCCAGGCGGCCTGACGCCGGGTGTGGTGACGATCCAGGCGACCGCCGAGGAGGTCGGCGACACCACCAATACCATCGAAGAGGCGGCGGTGGACGGCGCAGGCATGGAGGTCATCTTCAACGTGAAGTATGTGACCGACGTGCTGGCCGTGCTCGACACGCCGCAGGTGGCGCTGGAGCTGAACTCACCCCAGGCGCCCGGCGTCATCCGTCCGGTCGGCGCGCAGGGCGAGAAATACACCTACGTCATCATGCCGATGTACAACACACGTTGAGTGGGCGCTGAGCGCAGGCGCGACGAGCCGCCCGATGGTTGTCATTAACCATCGGGCGGCTCGTCGCGTATGGGCGGACGGAACCTCTCCCCCTGTCCCCCTCCCCTCCGAGGGAGGGGGAACCCAGGCCACGCACACAGCGCGGGGCGAGTGGCAGGAGCCGAGGCGAGATTAGTGGCACGCTCCGGTGGGGGCGACCATCTGGGAGGTGAGGGCGTTCGGGCTGCTGACTTGCACGCCGCCGGGGCCGGGCGCGGTATGGTCGGCGGGCAGCGCGCCTGACCAGGTGAAGCTGTAGCTGGCGCTGGTCTGGCTCGGCGCGACCACCACGCTTGCGGGGGTCGAGCCGCGCCCGTTGGTGGTCGTGTATTCGAAGTGGATCGTTCCGCCGGGGCCATTGGCGGCCAGATGGAAGGTCGCCGTATAGGTGACGTTGAGCGATGAGCCACAGGCGTCGCCCGCCAGGCTGCTGGGACTAACCGACATCGAGACGCTCTGCACAGTGAAGGCGCTGGGCGTCACGCATGCGCCGCTGGGCGTCACACTGGGCGAGGTGACGTGATTGGGGCTGGTGACCATGACCATCGCCACACCGGGCCAGGTGTGGTCGGCAGGCAGCGCGCCAGCGCTAGTGAAGGTCGCCGCCGCGCTGGTGGCGCCAGCGGGAACCTGCACACTGCCAGCGGTCTGCGAGCGCCCATTATTGAGCGTGTAGGCGTACTGGATGACGCCGCCCGCGCTGTGCGCCGGGACATGGAACGTCGCGGTGTAGGTGAAGGTGGCGGAG
>DATAED010000245.1:0-13974 GCA_036258195.1 Ktedonobacterales bacterium | reverse complement strand
GCAGCGGCGGGCTGGAGCGCCTGCGCGAGACGCTCAGCGAGATGTTCCACATTGAGCGGCGTGTCGGCCCAGACGCGCCCGCCGCCACTGCCGCTGCTGACGACGAAGGCGATGATGAGGGCGAGGAATAGCGCCGACGCGCCCTCACACCATCGTCTGGGCGACGGCGCCGCAGACGTGATTCACGATATTCTGGCCGCTGCCGAAGGAATTCTGCTCGCCGGTATAGACCGTGATGACGTACGTCTCGCTGCCCACGGTGACGATGCCCGACGTATTGACGAACCAGGAGCCATCCGGCCCCGGCACCCAGCCATCCTTCATAGCCACGGTCGCGTTGCTCGGCGCTGTGTCGCCCACGCCGAAACGCTGATCGCTCTCGATGCTCTCCATCAAGTGGAATGCCAGCGCGCGATCTGAGCTATTCAGCACCTTGCCCGCCTGTAGCAGCGAGAGCAGGTGCGCCATATCGGACGGCGACCAGGCGCCCCAGCCCCAGCCATTCGGATTCGGGCTGTAGTCGGTGATGCCCCACGATTGCATGTAGCCCTGCTGACCTGAATCGTCGCCGATGGTATCGTAGATGACCTGCGCGGCGTTGTTGTCAGAGTGTTCGATCATCGCCGTCATCGTCGCCAGCTCGTAGCCGTTCGGCCCGCGCCCCCGCGACTCGATCAGCGTCAGATATGAGACCAGCAGCGGGACTTTGGCCGAACTGGCCATGATGAACCTGTTGTTGGGGTGATAGGTGTAGATCATATTGCGCGAGAGGTCATCAACCTGGACGCCCACATCATCACCGATGCCGCTCAGGTAGCTGGCGAGGCCGGGCGAGAGCGCATCGAAGCCAGCCGTGGTTGGCCCGCTGGGCTGTGTCGTGCTGAGCGCTGCCATCGCGACCCACGCGCTGCCTTTGCGGCTGGGGCTGGCCCAGTTGACGGCGTACCACAGCGCGCCCTGGCTCCATTGCGCAGCTCCCGTCAGGGTGACGGCCGCATTGGTATTCAGGCTGACGGCCACCGCGCTCGCTCCCGGCGCCGTGCGCAGCGCGCCATCCTGCGTCGTCCAGAAGCGCCCGCCAGCCGAGGGAAATGCGGTCGGCGCGCCGAAGGTGTGCAGGTAATCCAGGCCGATGGGCTGCATGGTGGTCGCCTGGGGCGCATCGAGGTCGCTGATGATGATCGTCTGCCAAAATGCCTGCGCCAGCAGGTGACGCGGCTGGCCATCGCTGCCCGTGACGGTCAGCGGGAGCGGCTCGGTGAGCGGCTCGCCGATGTCGCGCTGCCAGCCATGCGGGGCGATCTGTCGCTGCGTGACGTACGACCAGATGGGCTCCGGGATGCTATGCCCAACGTACTTGCCTCCGCGTGTGCCTTCCACGACGAAGGCGCCGCCATCCTGCGCCACGCTCTGTGGCAGAGGCGCGTTGGGCTTGATGCGCTGCTTGACGCTGGCTGGCTCGGCGCGCAGCTCCACCGCTAGCGTGGCCTTGCGCAGCTTCGCGTAGGTGATGTCGCTGCCCGCGCCGCCAATCAGCGCTGCGCTGCCGCCCGTCAGCAGGGCGTGGCTGAGTGGCAGCCACTCGGTATCCGTCGCTGCGTCGAGATCGCCATCGTGCGCCAGCGCTGGCGCCAGGTCGTGATCCGCTGCGGTCGAGACGCTCTGTGGCGTTGTCCCCTGGCTCTCTCGCAACAACGCGCCATTGGCGAAGAACTGCACCAGGCCGAGGTTGCAGGTGAAAGCGGGCGTGACCGCCGCGCCGAGCGCGCCCAGCCCGCCATGCGCGGCATAGCCCGCCGCGAGCTGCGCATCCACCGGGTAGGTCTGCGCGCCGAAGTTGGCGTCGTCGTCGACGAGCGGCGTGGTGGTGGTCGCGGTGGCCCAGGCGCGCGCCCCGCGTGGAAGGTTATCGGGCGGGCCGCTAAATGGCGAGGCCAACCCCAGCGCGGGCCACAGGATGCTGGCCAGTAGCGCGGGCAGCAGCAGGAGCAGCGCCGCGCCCGCTAGCCCGCCCCATACCAGCGGCTTGACCTTGCGTGGCCGCTGAAAGGGCGTCAACCGCAACGGCGGGATGTGATCATCGCGCCAATCGAAGGTTATCTGCGATTTGAAGGGCGCATCAGGCGCTCCCGGAGCCGCGTCAGCCCCCGGCGGCGTCGGCAATGCGCCAGCCGCCGCATCTGCGAGTGTATCCGGCGCGCTCAGGACGGTGAGTGTCGAGGGAGCGCTCTCGGCAGTGGCGATGATGGCGCTCAGCGCGTCGGCCCGCTGCTCTGGCTCCTCAGCGGCGGGAGCAGCGGCGGGACTCTCGCCGGGTACGCCTGGCAGCAGCGGCGCCTGCGTATCAGTGGCGGCAGCTGTGGGCGGGTCGAAGAGCGCAGGCGCGTTGTCAGCGTCGTCGGTGGCGTCGCTGTCGTCGGTGGCGTCTGGCAGCACGGCTGGCTCGGCGTCCGCGACGACCTCGCTGGTAGTGGACACGCTGGTGGCGGCTTCGTCGTCGGCTGGAGTCTCTGGCGGCGCAGTCGGCGCGCTGAGGTCGCCGTCATTGGCGGCGTTGTCGCTGATGTTGGCGTTGTCTGCCTGTGGGCGCTGCTCTTCGTCTTCGCTCATCGCCACTGGCTCTACGTCCTTTCCATGAACATCCAATGCGATCCGAGAGCATCCATCGCGGCGTCGCTCAGCTGAGCCGCGTATCTGGCGCCACTTTGCGCCACCGACACCAGATGATCTGCGACGCGCGACGTTGGCGCGGTCACAATCGGGGAGTCATTGGTTATAACGTATAGAGGGGATCGAGAAGCGCCAAGAGGGCTGAGAAGTGCTTGAGAAGTGCTTGAGAACACGCGCACACGACCGAGCTGCAAGCCGTGCGCAGCGACGCGGCGGTCGCCGTAGCAGAGGAGTACAGGTGGATGGCGAACTGGTTTGGCGCTGACATCGGGCAATGGCTGCTCACGCTGGGCGGTATCATCCTGGTGGACATCGCGCTCAGCGGTGACAATGCGCTGGTGATCGGAGCCGCTGCCAGCCGCCTGGCGCCTCGCCAGCGCGCCATCGCGCTGCTCTGGGGCGGTCTGTGCGCCGCCCTCCTGCGCATCGGGCTGACAGGCATCGCCTCTGAGCTCCTGCTGATTCCGCTGCTCCAGACAGTCGGCGCAGCGGTCATCCTCTTCATCGCGATTCGTATGCTGCTGCCTGAGAAGGAAGACGCCAACGCTGCGCGTCGCGCATCTGATCGGCTCATGCCCGCCATCATCTCCATCCTCATCGCCGATGTCACGATGTCCATCGACAACATTCTGGCGATTGGCGCGCTGGCGCGTGGCAATATTCCGCTGCTGATCGTGGGGCTGGCGATCAGCGTCGCGTTGCTGCTGCTGGCGAGCGCGCTGGTGGCGCGGCTCATCGAGCGCTTCTGGTGGCTGATGGATCTGGCGGCGCTGGTGCTGGGCTACCTGGCGGCGCAACTGGTCATCCAGGATCCCATCGTATCGCGCTGGGCCGATCTGACGGGCGTGCGGGCGACGGCGCTCTCGGTGGGGCTGGTGGCGTTGGTGGGCGCCTTCGCGCTGTGGCAGCGGTTCAGGCAGGCGCGCCGCCGCCGGGAGAAGCGCGAAGATCTCGCGGCAATGACTGGCGCGACCGACACGACTGGAGCAAGCCCCTCATTGGATGAAGCCGAGACGGGCGCGGATGCGCAGCAAGCCGATCGTTCCGCAGGTTGAGGCGCGAGCTGAGGCGCGAGCCGGGGCATGCGCTGAGGCGCGCGGCCCTCAGTGCTGTTGTTGCGCTTCGTCAATCGCTTGCGCGGCGGCGGCGACCCGCCTGCGCTCATCGCGCAGCACATTCGCCAGCCGCTGGATGGTCTCTTCACCATGCTGGGTGACACGCACCTGCACGATGCGCCGATCTTCGCCGGGGCCATTGGGCTCGCGCCGCACCAGCCCGCGCTCCTCGGCGCGATTCACCAGGCCGATGACGGCGTTGTGTCGCACCTGCAAGCGCTCGGCCAGTTCGGTGATGTTGGCTGTCTCGCGGCTGGGGAAGCCCCTGATGGCGAGTAACAGGAAGTATTGCTGCGGTGTCAGGCCGATGCGCCGCGCCTCGACTTCCGTCCGGCGTGAGAAGCGGCGCAGCGCGTAGCGCAGCGAGGCGACCCCTTCGATCTCCAACTTGCTCAACGGCGGTGTGTTTGGGTTGATCGTCTCGGTTGCGGGCCGCCGTACGACGCGCGCCTGTGGCTTATCGTCACCAGATAGCGTTGTCACAACCCCCTACCCTTCCACTGGGTCGGCGCTCCCGCGCCTCATCCCGTCGCTATCAATCTACACCAGCCCACCACGGCGTGGCCAGCTTCCGCGCTGGAAGCTGACCATGCTGCGCGGTGATGGACGCCGCTCTGGGCACGGATGTGAAATCCGTCCCAATCCACCTTTGTACGCAGAGAACGCCAACCCGGTTTGAGCCTGCTGCGCTGGATGCATTGGACGCGCTGGATCAGTGGCTGGCCTTCGTGTGGCTGCTTTCGGCGTGCTGCGCCTCCAGCTCTGCCTCGGTGGGCGCGTGCAAGGCTCTGCGCGAGAATACCAGGGCGAGCACGGCCAGGATGATCCAGAAGACGACGACATAGATGATCGGCAGGATGTCAGCAAAGCTCATGGGATGTAGCGCTCCTCGATCTGGGGACGGACAGATGAACGCGCGCCGACGGGACACATCCGCCGCGCGCGCTGCTTCTCTCTCTGAAGAGAGAACGCAGCACTCATCGTCAGCGTATCACACTACGACGCCAAGCGCGACAGGCTGGTACTTCGTCGTCGCTGCCGCCGCGCGCTCGCTGGACATTCTGCGGGCGCATGTCCACAATACGAGGTGGGAGCATGGCAGGCGTAGGACAGGCGTAGGACAGGCGCCTGGCGTGCGATCAGCGAGGCGTGCGATCAGCGAGCGACGACACCACGGGAGGAGAACCGCATGACGCTGCAACTGTTGCTGGTCGAGGATCACACCTCGGTGCGCCAGGCGCTGCGCGAGGGGCTGGAGGCCACGGGCGCTGTACAGGTGGTTGCCGAGGCGGCCACCGCGCGCGAAGCCATCGCCGCCGCCGAGCAGCTCAGCGACCTCGATGTGGCGCTGATGGATGTGGAACTGCGCGATGCCGAGCTGGGGTCGCGCGCCATGACGGGTGTGGGCGCGGCGGTGGCCATTCGCCGCGAGCGTCCGCGCTTTCCGGTGGTCTTCTACTCCATCCAGGATGACGACTCATACTTCCGCGAGTTTCGGGCGGCGGGCATCCTCAGCCACTACGCCTATGTCCGCAAGAGCAACTACCTGCTGCCCTCCATGCTGCTGCCGCTGCTGCGCGACGCCGTGGCGGGTCGCAGCTTCATTGACCCAGAGATCGAAGATCGCGTGGACGAGGTGCGGCGGCGCGACGCCGTCTCGCCGCGTGGCCTGCTGGAGCCGAACGAGCTGCGCGTGGCCGAGCTGCTGGCGCAGGGCCTGACCAACGAGCAGGTCGCCGCGCGGCTGGGCCTGCGCGACGCCCGCGCTGTCAGCCGCACTAATGGGCGCATCTACGACGCCTGGCGTCTGAGCGACACGACCACCGATGAGAAGGTCGCTCGCGCCCGCGCCGCGCTGATCTACCTCTATGACCGCCCCATCATGTGGGACGACCAGGGACGCGCGCTGGCCCCCGACCGCAAAGGCGGCTGGGTTCCGCTCTTCGATGAGCCGGGCGCGGATGACGCCAGCGCAGGCGGCTCCGGCGCGTCGGGCGCGGCGGGCGGGGAGCGTACATGAACGAGCACCTGCTGCAATCCGCGCTGGCGCTGGCGGCGATTGCGCTTTCCGTCTTTAGCCTCATTACCTATCTCTGGCTAGGCGTCACGACGCTGCTGATGAGCGAGCGCCGCAGCCTCGTCACCTGGGTCGGCGGGCTGGGATTGCTCTTTGGCGCGCTCTTCTTCCTCTGCCATGGCGCGCTGGTGGCGGCGGGCGTCTCGCAGGCCGCGCCCGCCACGACCGACCTCTGGTGGCGGCTCTCGTGGGCGCCTGCGTTCGCGGCGCCGCTGCTGTGGGCGGCGATTGGCCTGCGCTATACGGCGGTGGCTGGCTCATGGGGCAGGCTGCGCACGCCTGCGCTGGTGGTAGTGGTCGGGTTGGGCGCCTGCACAGCGCTGCTGGCTCTGCTGAGCTGGCCCTCGATTGGCAAATACAGCGACTTCATCGCCATCCTCGATAATTCGCTGCGGCTCCAGACGAGCGATGCGCTGCGTGTCTCGCCGTGGGTGCCCGCGCTGGGGATTGCGTTCGTCATCTACGTCGCCGCGTGCGCGTCGCTGCCGTGGGCGGCGCTGGCCGTGCGGCGCTTTGGCCCTTCCATTGGGGCGCGGCTGGCGCCCAGGGGCTTCGGTTTGCCCGTCAGCATGCAGCGCTCCGGCGCCCAGCAGGCGTCCGCCGCCGCCACACTCGCCGATGCGCCATCCACGCCATCTGAGGCTGAATCTCCCCTGCGCGCGGCGGATTCCGCCGAGGCTGGGCTGCTCTGGACCCCCAGCGACGCCTGGGATCGCGCCCGGCCAGCGCTCTTCGCCGCCTCGCTGTGCATGCTGGCGGCGGGCGGGGTGGTCGCGGTGGTGGGGCTGCTGACGGCGCTGGTGGAGCATCGCACCGCCGCCAGCGCCGTCTCGCAGACCCTGCCAGCGGTGACGGTGGCCCCACAGCCGGGCCACGCGGCGCTGGCGCTGGTGCTGGCCGACCTCGTGGTGCAGGTGGCGCTGGCCTGTCTGGGCCTGCTGGTGGGTTGGGCAGTGGTGCGCCAGGGCGTGCTGGTGGAGCGGCGCCTACCTCAGCGCGGCTACCTGAGCCACTGGCGCGGCATGGCGGCGCTGGCGGGCGCGCTGGCCCTGGTGGTGGCCTGGATGGGCGCGGTCGAGCCAGATGCGCTGCCCGATCTGCTGCTGCTGGTGGCGCTGGTAGCGGTGGCCATCGCCCTGCTGACCTGGCAATCCTATGTGGCGCATGATCGCCTGCTGGCGCAGTTGCGTCCCTTCATGGCCAGCCTCTCGCTGGGCAATGCGGGCTGGCTGGCGACCAATCCCGGTGAGGTCGAGCGCGGGGTTGATCAGCTCTTCACCAGCCTGTGTCGCGATGTGCTGGGCGCGGCGCATGGGCGGCTCGACATCTCCGCCGGGCGCCTGCGCCACAGCTACTCCTACGCCGCCTCGGAGGATGAGCGGGCGGGCGGCGCGACGCCAGGGGATGCGCTGGAGAAGCGCGACTGGTCGCTCCAGATGAGCGATGGGCGTGGCGCGGTGGCCATCATGCGGCTGGGGCCGCGCCTGGACGGCGTCGGCTATACCTCCTCTGATCTGGAGATCGCGCGCGCCTGTGGCCTGCGCATTCTGGATGCGGTGGGCGAGTTCGCCACGGCGCAGGCGGTGGCCTCGCTGGCGCGGCGGCGCGGACTGGAGGCCGAGTTGACGGCAGCGCTGCCGCGGCGCGTGCTGCACGATGATGTGCTGCCCCGCCTGCATCTGGCGATGCTGCGGCTGGAGGCGCAGCGCGCGCGGCTGCGAGCGCACCCCGTCGCCGCCGTCACGGCTTCTGCGGCTACCACCGCGCCGACAGCCGAGCCTGCCGAAGCCGATGTAGCGCGCGAGGTGGACGACGTGGGCGCCGAGATGGGCGAGGTGGTGGCTGAGCTTGGCCGCGCCCATCGCGATCTGGCGGCCCTGATGCGCGCGGCGCCGATGGCCAGCGCGCGTCGCCTGGAGCACGGCTTCACGGGGGCGCTGCGCGGCGCGCTCGACGGCGAGTTCCGTGGCGCCTTCGATGAGCTGGAGTGGGAGACGCCCGACGACGCCGTGGCGGCGGCTGATGCGCTGCCGCCCGTGGTGGCCGATCTGCTGCTGAGCGCCACACTGGAGGCTGTGCGCAACGCGGGCCGCCACGCTCGCGGCGAGAATCTGCATCGGCGGCTGGCCCTGCGCGTGCGGCTGGCGGCGGATGCGCAGATGGTGACGGCGCAGGTCAGCGACAACGGCGTGGGGCTGACCTCGCCGATGGCGTCATCATTCGCCGCGCCCATCGCTGGCGCGACTTCCTCTGGCGCGCAGCCTGCCACCCCGTCGCCGCTGGGCGCCGCTGGTGCGCGCAGCGGGCTGCTGACCCACGGCGCGCTGATGGCGCTGGTGGGCGGCTCCCTCAGCGTGCGCAGCGGCGAGGATGGCGGCGCCGTCGTCACCATCCGCGCGCCCAGATCGAGCGACCTGGGTGGCGCTCTTGGCGAGTCGGCGCCATAGGGGCGGATGCGGCTCAGACCTGGAGCGCTGGCCGCACCATTGCCAGCGCTCCAGCGTTCGTCAGCCCCGTGGCTCGACGACGATCTGCGGGGCGGTTCCTTCCTGCCCCGGCATGACACCACAGCCCGCTTGCCAGAGCGGCGCGCCATCGCGAGCGCTGACTGCCACGAGGGTGTGATCGGATATCACGAAGACCGCGCCACCCGCTACCGCCGGACTCTGGATGCTGTAGGGATACGTATCCTGACCGGGAGTTTTGTCCACGTTGACGCTCCAGAGCATGTGGCCATCGGATGCGCTCAGCGCGGTCAGGTCTCCGCCATCCTCCGTGACATAGACGACGTCATTAGCGACCGCTGGCGGATAGATGTTCGGTATCCCCTTCTGCCCGGTGTCGCCATGCGTTGAGGTATAGCGCCACAGTGTCGCGCCATCTGTCGCACGCAGCGCAAACAATTGCAGCGGGTACTGATCCGTAGTGAATTTGACAGGCGCCAGCCGCACATAGACCACGCCGTCCGCCACCACTGGCGCGAACGGCCCCTGCGACGGGAAGATGTCGGTTCCCAGCCTCACATGCCACAGCGTCGCGCCATCGCTCAACCGCAGCGCGAAGACCTCGACGCCAAAGTCATCCTTCTGTCCGTTCGGCGTATCGAGCGAGACATAGGCGTACAGGACGCCATTCGCCACAGTTTGCCAGGCGCTGATGATCTGCTGCCCGCTGGTTGGCGTGGGCGCCTGCCAGATGGTCACGCCATCGCTGGCGCGCAGCGCCAGAGCGGTCTGACCCGCGAACACATAGATCACCCCATCACGCGCCACTGGCGGGCCGTTGGGCTGGCTTGCCAGGTTATGTTTCCAGCGCAGCGCCCCGTCGCTGGCCGAAAAGGCATAGATCGCGTGAATGTGTGGGTCAAACGCGCCGGTGGAATCCCACCACGTGCCGAGGTACAACACGCCATTGACCAGCAGCAGGCTGGAGGTATAAATGGCGTCGGTGCGTACGCTCCACAGCGGAGTGTGGTCGCTGATGCGGGTCGCCGAGAGAGTCGCTGGAAGCGTGGCAGTCGGATCGGCCGTTAGGCCCGGCAGGGTCAGCCGATACACGATGCCTTGCGAGAATACCGCTGCCTGAGCGCCTTCCGCCACGGGAGTGGAGGGGTACACGTGCTCCACCACTCCATCGCTGGCCCGAAATGCGACCAGACCCGGCAATTCGTTTGGCTGTCTGCCCCACAGGTTCGTGCACGGCGCATAGACGGTCATGGCGTTCAGCGAGACGGCGGTGGCGCTGGGCGAGGTTCCCTGGCGGCTGGGGAGGCGCCCCAGCAGATGACCTGTCAGCGTCGTCACCAGCAGCGCGATGATCGCCACCATCGCGGCGGCGCCGCCGATAGCCGAGAGCGCGCGTCGCCAGGCGTGCGGCGGGGCGCTCGATGGTGCACTGCGCTTGCCCTGCGCGGATGTCGCCGGGCGCGTGCGAAGGGCGGCGGGAGCCTCGCGCCGACCATCAGCGCTGGCCGTGTCACCCGCGCGTCGAAATAAGGCGGCGCGGGTCGCGATCTGCTCCTCGGTGAACGTGGGCGCTTGCGTCATGAGCGCTTGCAGGCGCCTGTCCAGCGCCGCCGATGCCTCCGCGAGCGTCTGTCGCTCGCGGAGGCAATGCTGGCACTCTGCCAGATGCACGCGCGCGGCGATGCGTTCGGGCGTCTCTGGCGCTGGCTCATCGAGCAAGGCGATGGCGTCGGCGTAGCGCGCACAGGTCTGGGGCGACTCTGGCTCGCCAGACGTGAATCTGCTCATGGCCGCGACTCCTCATCTCTGTTCAGCGCGATATAGGCGTCGCGCACTCGGCGTTTGGCGCGCGCCAGCCGCTTCTTGGTCGCCTCGGTCGAGGCGTCGATGATCTGCCCAATCTCCTGCGCAGTGAAGCCCTGCAGCGCGCTGAGGAGCAGGCAAGCCGCGTCTTCTGGGCGGAGTGTCGCCAGCGCCGCGTCGAGCGCCAGACGTTCGGCCACGGTGTCCTCGAAGGGGCGTCCGGGCGCTGAGCGGATGGGTTCGCGTGCATCGTCATCCGCATCGAGCGGCTCCCAGCGGATCAGCGCGCCACGCCGCAGCGCCGAGGCGGCGTCGCAGTAGGAGGCGTGGAAGAGCCAGCGCCGCATTGCTGGGAGGTCATCAGCAGCGTCGAACGGCGGCGCCCCACGCTGCATGGCGCGCCAGGCGTCGCAAAAGACATCCTGGACGATGTCGCGGGCCAGCTCGTGGTCGCTGACGAGGCTCGCCACGAAGGCAAACAGTGGTCGTTGCGTCTCGGCCAGCACGTCATTGAAGGAGATGGGCGCTTGGGCAGTGGTGAGAGATTGCGCCGTTGATTCCTGCACGGATAGCCTCTCTCTTGCTGGACACATCGGTTGTTCGCGGGTCACCACAGACGTAGGCCGCGCCAACCCTCAACAGAGCTATCCAACGAAGCAGGAGAAAAGGGACAACCTTGCTCACAGGGCGATCCAGTAGCGCGAGACGCGGGCGCCGCGCAGAGGTGAGTAGCCCTCGCTGGTGAGCACGCCGCCATTGCGCATGATGACGCGCGCCGAGCGGATGTTCTCGGTGTCGCAGGTCAGCAGCACGCGCGAGAGGCCCAGCTCGCGAGCGCAATCGAGGGTGACCGACAGGATCAACGTTCCGTAGCCCTTGCCGCGCTCGCTGGGGCGGATGCTATAGCCGATGTGGCCGCCGATATCTTCCAGCATGGGGGTCAGCATGTGGCGCAGCTTGGCCACGCCCAGCACGCGCACACGCCGCTGCGTCTCGCACGCTGTGGCGTCGCCTGGGCCAGCGCTCGGCGTGACGCTCGGCGTGACGCTCGGCGTGACGTGCGCCAGCAGCAGCACGGTCTGCGGCACACGCGCCGGATCGCGCACGATGCCCTGCGCCTCCTCGGCGCACTGCTCCACATAGGCGGGCCAGTCGGTGGCTCCGGCCCCCAGGAACGCCTCGCCGTGCGCGTTGAACTCGGCTTCGCAGTCCTGGTAGGCGGTCTCCAGATCGAGCGCAGGCGCGAGGAGCTGGATTGTCGTGTTGGGCGTCATCACTCTGCCCCTCTCATGCGGCGCATCGCCATACCCAAACGTCCCGTCCTCCCGGGCGGCAGCCCAGGCGGCAGCCCCGGCGCCGCGCTCAGCTAGTGTCAGGCGTGATGCGTGAGTTGTCAAGCGTTTGTGGCCCCCACCCCCAGCCCCTCCCCCGCTTTGCGGGAGAGGGGAGCTACGGCAGCGCTGCCCTACGATAACGCTTTGCTCCCCTCTCCCAGAGGGCGAGGGTTGGGGTGAGGGTTCCCCTGCCAAAACACTTCTCCCTCGCCGCTTCGTCTCCTCATACGGATGGTGGTGAGCTGGCAGACGACCGCAGCGTATGATTGATCTGATCGAGAGAGCACGAAGGGAGACGCCTGTGGGCTGGAGTGGTCAGGCGAGGCGCCTTGCCATTGGGCAGGGCGATGATGTGGCGCCCGATGCTCGCCATCCGATGGATGGATCGAGCGCGCGCCGCCACGACCAGCCGGCCAGCCCGCACGACATGACGACCGCAGGCGGCGCCAGCGGCGCAGCAGGAGCCGACGAACTGGCGACCTTCTGCGCGCTGGTGGACGCCCACGCGGCGATGCTGACCCGTGTCGCCGCCGCGCTGGTGGGCGCCAGCGACGCCGAAGACGCCGCCCAGGAGGCGGTGGTGCGGGCGTGGCGGGCCTGGCCCGATCTGCGCGACCGCGCGGCGGCGCGCCCCTGGCTCATCAGCATCACCATCAATGTCTGCCGCGATTGGCTGCGCGGGCGCTTTGGCGCGCGTCTGCGGCTGACCGAATCGCTGAACAACGCAGGCGACGAGCCACGCGCCATCGCCCAGCTCGACAGCGATCCGGGCGCCAGCGATCACGCCGCCGCGCTCGACCTGCGCCATGCCATCACCACCCTCGACGACGACCTGCGGGTCATCGTGGCGCTGCGCTACTACACCGGCATGGATTCCACCACTATCGGCGCCGCGCTCGGCATGCCAGCCGCCACCGTCCGCACGAAGCTGCGTCGCGCGCTCGGCCTGCTGCGCGACCAGCTCAGCGGCGCGCCCGATCCCGTGCCCAACTCTGCGCCTGACCCCGCCAGCGGGGCCGCGACCGAGACCGAAGGGAGGCGCTAGATGTCTGATCTGCGCCCTGACAATACACCGAACTCCACGCTCTCCGAGGCCGCTGAGCGCGCTAGCCTGCCGCCCGATTTGCTGCCGATCCACGATCGGCTCAGTGGCGACGGCGCGCGCTGGCGTCGGCGAGCGCCCACGGGCGCTGGCCTGAGCGACTGGGCGCGCGCCACACTGCGCGAGGCGTCTGTGCCGCCAGATGTGGCCGAGCCACGCCTGCGCGAGCGCCGCCTGGGGACGCTGGAGACTCACCGTTCCACACGACACGCTTCTCACGGACCGAAAGGACCGATGCGCGATATGAGAATGAACCGTATTCGAGGCTACGTCGGCGCCGCTGCCGCTGTCCTCGTCGTCGGGTTGATCGCCCTGCTGCTGACGCACGGCGTCGCCAATCGCGGTGGCACGGGCGGCGCGGGCGACGCTACCCCGACCGCGACTGTGCCCCCCACGCCGAGTTGCACTGCTCCGTGCAGTTCGCAGCCGTCCAACGTCACCATTCAGCCCGACCAATTGCCCGTCGCTGCTGCCAGCGCTCCCTCGGTGGTCTACAAGATCGCTAATGGCGCGCTGCAACGCTCCAGCGATGGCGGCAAGACGTATGGGTCGGAGGCGCTGCCGAAGACTGATCTGAGTGAAATTGATACGACGTCCATCGCGGTCAGCCCGCTCGACGCTGGCCACGTCTTTGTGACGATGGGCGGCAAGAAGTCTGATCAGGGCTGCGCGCCACCAAATAATCCCTATCCCGCTCTCGCTAGCCACGGCGGCGTGATGGCCTCGGGCTATGTGCCATGCGCCGAGCAGTATATGAGTGTGGATGGCGGCCACACCTGGACGCAGCCCAAGCTGCCAACCAAGGGCGTCATCGGCGGCCTGAATATGATGCGCAGCGTGCAGGGCGCCTATGGCGACCAGTCGTATGTGTTCCAGACGCAGGGCCAGCGGCTCTATGCGGCGATGGCGTTCGACGACATGTCTGGCTCGCTGATTGATTCACCCGGCGTGCGGCTGATCGCCAGCGACGATGGTGGCGCGACGTGGCGCTTTGTGGACGCCGGGCTGGCCACGTCCAACCACTTCGTCTGCGACTTCGCCGCTTCCCCGATCCCCTCCACCGTCTACGCGGTGACGGCGGATGGCGCTGGGTGCAACAACGAGAGCTACCCCAGCCTCTCGCTCTATCGCAGCGACAACGGTGGCCAGAGCTGGCTGCAGGTGCGCTCGCTGCCCACGCAGGCGGAGACGGGTCTCTTCGTCGGCGGGCACGGCGAGCTGTATACCTATCTGCCGCAGGTGACGGTGCAGGGGCATGGCGCCTCGGTCACCAATAGCCCCTCGGATGCGGTGGTGAGCATTGATGGCGGCCACACGTTCCTCAGCGCGCCCAGCGCCGGGCTGCCACAGGGCGCCAGTCTGTTTGGCCCCTACGGCACACTGGCCGATGGCTCGATCCTCTATGGCG
>DATAED010000244.1:0-2851 GCA_036258195.1 Ktedonobacterales bacterium | reverse complement strand
CTGGCGAAACTGCGCATTGTGGAGGGACGCGCCACACCGCGCCACATTGCGATCATCATGGATGGCAACGGACGCTGGGCGACCGAACGCCATCTGCCGCGTTCGGTGGGCCACCGCGCCGGGGTCGAGGCGCTGCGTCGTGTCGTGCAGCTCTGCGATGACTACCAGGTTCCGATGATGAGCGTCTATGCCTTCTCCACCGAGAACTGGGGTCGACCACAGGATGAGGTCGACGCGCTGATGGGGCTGATGTGGGAGACGATTCGCAGCGATGTGGATCGCCTGCATGCCAATGGCGTGCGCCTGCGCCACATCGGGCGGTTGCAGGGCCTCGCCCCCGACGTGCAGGAAGCCATCCAGTGGATGATGGACCTGACCCGCGAGAATACCAAGCTGGAGCTGAACGTCTGCTTCAACTACGGCGGGCGCGCTGAGATTGTC
This sequence comes from Ktedonobacterales bacterium, assembly GCA_036258195.1. GTDB lineage: Bacteria > Chloroflexota > Ktedonobacteria > Ktedonobacterales > JADMIN01 > JAKAIY01. The sequence continues at coordinate 2,410 of DATAED010000244.1, read as the reverse complement.
GATGCCGTGCGCGAGCTGGTCGCGTCGGGCGCGGCGCCCGATGCGATCAACGAAGAGACGCTTTCGCGCCATCTCTACACTCGCGACCTGCCCGACCCCGACCTGATCGTGCGCACGGGCGGCGAGATGCGCCTGAGTAACTACCTCATCTGGCAGGCGGCCTACGCGGAGTATTATTCGTCGCCGCGCCTGTGGCCGGACTTCGACCACGACGATTTTGTCGCCGCGCTCGACGCCTTCGCGGCCCGCAAGCGCCGCTTTGGCAAGACTGATGCGCAGATCGCTCAGGAGGCGCAGGCCATCCAGCGGGCCGCGCAACCGGAGCCAGCCGAGGCGCCACTCGCCGCCAGCGCGTCAAATCCGCGTGCGCAAACGGCCATCGAGGGAGTACACTAACAACACGAGTGGCGACGCCTGACACGACCCCACTGTCCCGATGAGGGGCAAGCGCGAGGAGAACAGCGATGAGCTACGACGCTTCCGAGCGATCCACGCTGTCCTCGCGTCGGCGCGCACAGCACCCCCCAGAGCATGCAGCGGCCTCCTCCGTGCCGCCCGACCCAGACACCACGTCATCGCCTGATACTGCCGCACGCGCAGCGGCGAGCGCAGGCTGGCTGGCCAACTTGCGCCAGCGCATCGGCTCGGCGGCGCTGCTCATCGCGCTGATCATCGCCATGCTCTTCTGCGGCGGCTGGATCGCCTTCGCGGGCGCGCTAGTCTTCCTCTGCCTGGGCGCCTGGGAGATGAGCGCCATGCTGGCGCGGCGCGGCTGGCGTCCGCAGATGCTCATCAGCATTGCCCTCGGCGCCGATTTCCTGCTGGCTGCCATGTTCCCCCAGCAGCGACTGCTCATCATCTCTGGCGGCATCAGTGGCAGCGTCATCCTCTCCTTCACCACCTTCCTGATGGCTGGTGAATCCTTTGAGAACGCGCTGCGCGACTGGGCGCTGACCCTGGCGATCCCGCTCTACCTCGGCTGGCCGCTGGCGCTGCTCATCGCGCTGCGTGGCCCGGCGTTTGGCCTCGGCTCGACGGGCTTCTGGTGGACGCTGGCGATCTTCGCGATGGTGTGGGGCAATGACACTGGCGCCTATCTCACCGGCCACTTCTTCGGCAAGACCAAGCTGGCGCCGCGCATCAGCCCTGCCAAGACCTGGGAAGGGTTCGCTGGCGGGCTGGCCGTTTCCATCATCGGCGCGTTCGTCTTCTCCCTCGCGCTACATCTGCCCTGGTACGCCTCGCTGACGATGGGCGCCTTCACCGCCATCGCCGCCACGCTGGGCGATCTGGCGGAGTCGATGCTGAAGCGCGGCGCCGGCGTGAAGGATAGCGGCCAGCTCATCCCCGGCCACGGCGGCGTGCTCGACCGCATGGATAGCCTGCTCTTCGCCGTCATGGTGGTCGTCGTCTACGCCGCCATCTTCGATACTGCCCTGCTGCGCTGAGGCGCGAACCTCTCCCCCTGGCCCCCTCCTCTTCAGGGAGGGGGAACCCGCAGCAACCTGTGAGGCGCAGGGAAGTAGTACGACATTGCACGCCCCGTTTTGCAATATGCTGTTGACGCCTCACCATGCGCGGCGCTAGCTTTTGCGTAAAGGAAAGCTGCTTCCAACTGCTCGTTGACGTTCGTTGATGGCTGTGAGGGTGAGAACCAGGATGCAGAATCGGAGAGATGCGCCAGCGCCGGGTCAGACGTTATGGGCCGGGCTGGCAGCGCTCGCGATGTTGGCGGCGCTGCTGGCGGGCTGCGCGAGCGCGGCCAATACGGGAGGCGAGCATGCCAGTGCCAAGGCGACACCCGCGACCACGCAGGGCCACCTGGCTCAGCGTGTGGAGCAGGCCATGGGAGCGACCGCGCGCGACGTGACGCTGACCTACGCGCCCGCCACTGGCGTCGCCACGGTCAGCATGAAGCTGGTGTGGCGGCCCGCCTGGAAAGATGACTTTGCGCAGGCGCAGGCCGCTGCGAAGGGCGCCTGCTTCGAGGCGCAGAGCGCGCTGTGGACGAGCGGCGTCGCGCTCCAGAGTGTCACGGTGACGGCGCTGGGGCAGGCGCCTGATGACTACGACAACATGATCACATCCGCCTACGCCGCCGCGACCCTCACCAGCGCGCACGCCAGCGCCATCCAGTGGGCTACGACGACAGCGGATGAAGCGTGGCCGCGCTATGACAATACCTTCCTGCGCCCCACCTATGTGCCGGACTGGGTCTACCCGCCGCCAGCCATCCAGAAGCTGACGCCGACAGTTTCGACGGGGCAATAGCGCGACCTCACCCCCAACCCCCTCTCCCACAGGGCGAGGGGAGACGGAAAAGCCCCTCTCCCGCCGTCAGGCGGGAGAGGGGCTTGGGGAGGGGGCTGCGCTACTTCACGTCGGGATACGAGACGAAGACCGTCTTCGT
>DATAED010000243.1:0-20463 GCA_036258195.1 Ktedonobacterales bacterium | reverse complement strand
GGAGGCCGGGCTGCCCGCAGGCGTCCTCAGCGTCGTCCACGGCGCGAAGGCGGTGGTGGATGCGCTGCTGAGTGATCCGCAGATCGCGGCGGTGTCGTTCGTCGGCTCGCAGCCCGTGGCGGCCTACGTCTACGCCACGGCAGCGGCGCACGGCAAGCGTGTGCAGGCGCTGGCGGGCGCCAAGAACTTTGTGATCGTCGCGCCCGACGCCAACATGCCGCAGGCGGCGGAGATCGTACTCTCCTCGGCGTTTGGCAATGCGGGCGAGCGCTGCCTGGCGAGCAGCGTGGTGGTGACGGTCGGCGACGCTGCGGAGCGGCTCATGCCGCTGCTGGTGGAGCGCGCCCGCGCGCTGCATGTGGGCGACGGCGCCGACTCCGCGACCGAGATGGGGCCGGTGATCCGCTCTGAGCATCGGGCGCGGGTGCGCGAGGCCATCGCGCGGGGCGTGGAGGAAGGCGCGCGGCTGGCGCTGGATGGCCGCGGGAGCGCCGAAGAGCAGCAGGATGGCGGCTACTACCTGCGCCCCTCCATCTTCACGGAGGTACAGCCAGAGATGAGCCTGGCCCGCGAGGAGATCTTCGGCCCGGTGCTCAGCGTGATGTCCGCGCCGACGCTGGACGACGCCATCGCGCTGGCCAATCGCTCGCGCTTCGGCAACGCCGCCGTCATCTGCACCACCAGCGGCGCGGCGGCCCGCACGTTCCAGACGCGCATCGAGGCGGGGATGGTCGGCGTCAACATCGGCGTGCCAGGGCCGGTGGCGTGGTTTCCCTTCGCCGGGTGGAAGCAGTCGTTCTACGGCGACCTCCACGCCACCGGCATGGACGCAGTCAACTTCTACACCGAGCGCCGCGTCATCACCGCGCGCTGGTAGAGAAGGCGTAGTTTCAGGAGGGCGAGCATCATGTCGGTGGCAAGCATGCTGGCGGGGGCGACCGCGCACAAGCTCTATATCGGCGGCGCGTGGCGCGAGGCCCGCTCTGGCGAGCGCATCGCAGCGATCAATCCCGCGACGGGCGAGCAAATCGCCGAGATCGCCGCCGCTGGCGTGGCGGATGTCGACGCCGCCGTTCAGGCCGCGCATGAGGCCTTCGCGGATGGTCGCTGGAGCGGGCTGACGCCTGCCCAGCGCAGCGAGGTACTCACTCGCCTGGCTGACCTGATGGCCGCCGAGGCGGAGGAGCTGGCGCAGCTCGAAAGCCGCAACACTGGCAAGCCGATCACGATGGCGCGCAACTTCGATGTCGCCTTCTCGATTGACAACGCGCGCTACTTCGCGGGCGCCTGCCGCGTGATGACGACGCTGGGTCAGGCCGAATATCTGCCCGGCTACCAAAGCTCGATTCGCCGTGAGCCGCTTGGCGTGGTCGCCTCCATCGCCCCGTGGAACTACCCGCTCAACATGGCCATCTGGAAGATCATGCCCGCGCTGGCCGCTGGCAATACCGTCGTGCTGAAGCCCGCCACCGTCACGCCGCTGACTGCGCTGGCGCTGGCCGACCTCGCCGAGCGCGCCGGGCTGCCAGCGGGCGTTCTCAATGTCGTGACGGGGCGCGGCGCTGAGATAGGCGCGGCGCTCTGTGGGCATCCGCTGGTGCGCATGATCTCGCTGACCGGCGACACGACGACCGGCAAAGACATCATGCGGGTGGCGTCGGAGACGGTGAAGAAGTTGCACCTGGAGCTGGGCGGCAAGGCGCCGTTCGTGGTCTTCGCCGACGCCAACCTCGACGCTGCCGCCCACGGCGCGGTGATGGGCGCCTACATCAACTGCGGGCAGGATTGCACCGCCGCCACGCGCGTCTATTGCCAGCGCGAGGTCTTCGATGCGTTTCTGGAGCGGCTGCTGGCCATTGTCGCGCGCGTGCGGGTCGGCCCGCCCGACGATCCCGCCACCGAGGTCGGCCCGCTGATCTCCGCCGCTCAGCGCGAGCGGGTGGAAGGCTTCGTAGAGCGGGCGCGAGCGGCTGGCGCGCGCATCGTGGCGGGCGGCGTGCGGCCCGTTGATCCGGCGCTGGCGAACGGCTTCTACTACGCGCCCACCGTCCTGCTGCCGACCAGCCAGGGCGATGAGATCGTGCAGCAGGAGGTCTTTGGCCCGGCGCTGTGTGTGCTGCCCTTTGGCGACGAAGACGAGGGCACGCGCCTGGCGAACGACACTATCTACGGGCTGGCCGCCTCCGTCTGGACGCGCGATGTCTTCCGCGCCAACCGCATGGCGGCGCGCATCCAGGCAGGCACGGTCTGGGTCAATGAGCACATCGCCATCGCCTCCGAGATGCCCCACGGTGGCTACAAGCAGAGTGGCTTCGGCAAAGATATGTCGTTCTACGCGCTGGAGGACTACACCCAGATCAAGCATGTGATGGCCGACCTGACCGATGAGCCCGTCAAGCCGTGGTATTTCATCGGCAGGGAGGGCTAGCGGCTCGGCTCAGAAGGCGCCGCCTGCTCCGCCGCCGCCCGCTGCAGCGCCCACCGCTCCCGCTACTGCGCCCGATGAGGCGGCAGGTGGCGTCATGCTGGTCTGCGCCAGCAGCCAGATGGGATAGACCGCTGCGAATCCAGTGGCTGAGTTGGAGCTGGCGGCGCGCAGGCGTTGCGCGAAGGCGGTGGCCAGTCCCGCGCCCACTAGCCACGGCAGCGCATCGCCGACATTGGCGCCCGGCAGGTCCGCGCGCAGGCCAGCGAAGTAGTTGCGCGCGTCCTGCCCTGCCTCGCGGCCCAGCGGCGTGACGGCTGGAATCGCCAGCATGAAGCCCAGCGCGGCGCCAGCGGCGATCAGGCTGATGGCCGCCGCGATGAAGGGCCACGGCTGCTCGGCCAGCGCGCCGAGGATGACACCGGCCAGCGCCAGCGCGACGCCAATCGCCATCACGACGATCAGTGGCGCGCGCTTCTTGTTGCGCTCGCGGTCAAACCAGCCGCGGTCGAGCAGCATGCCCCACAGCGCATCCATCGCGGGCTGCCAGCTTGTCGTCACTCGATACATGCTCTCGGCGGGGATGACGCCCTCCGAGTTCGCGTGAGCCGCCAGCGACTGCCACAACGCCCGCTCGTAGCCCGTCAACCCACGCCCGTCGCTGAGCAGACGTATCTGCGCCTGGCGTGGCGAAGTCTGCTCCATGCTCAGCAGGCCGCGTCGTGCGAAGTCGAGGATGGTGGCCTCCATCTGTGGGCGGCCCACCGTGCCGCTGACCAGCGCGCCCGCCACCGCCGGAGTCAGCGCCTGCGGGGGCGTCGCTGTGGGGACGAGCGCCGCCTCCGCCGTGGCGCGGTCACGCCGCCATGAAGCCAGCCCCAGCCCCAGCGCCACCAGCAGCAGCAGCGCCGCCGCGATATTCAGCGGGATCGTCCCGATGGCGCGGGCGACGCCCTGCCCGGCGGGCGCTGGCGTCACGGGATGCCCGGCGCGCAGATCCGTCGCCGCCGCATCCAGCCCTGCGCCGATGCCGCTGGCCGTCTGGCCCGCCTCCAGATCGGGCAGCATGACATCCTGATAGATGCGGCTCAGCTCATCCTGTGGCAGCGCGCCCGCCAGCAGCGTGGCCCCGGAATAGAGCGCCACCTGGCCGTGGCGCAGATCGCCCGGCTTCAGGTTCAGCATGATGACGAGGCCATCCTTGGCGCCCGGCTGCGATTCCACATCCCAGCGCGCCATCAGATCGGCGGCATCTTGCAGGGTCTGGTCATGGCTGGCGTCTTTGGCCTGTAGATAGACGACCACTGGCGCCCCGGCGCGCTGCACGGTCTGCGCCTTCACTTCGAGCGCGCTGACCTCATCGGTCGTGAGTAATCCAGCGCAATCGTAGATGTGGCGGCTCGGTGTGTAGGTCTGGCAGGCTGGCAGCGTGGAGACAGCAGGAGTCTCGGCGCTGGCCTGCGCTGTCGGCGTCGCGGTGGCGCCGAGGGCGATGGTCAGCGCGAGAGCGAGCAGCAGCGCGGCGGCCAGAGCGGCGCTACGTCTCGATGCGGGCACGCGATGCGCGCGGCTGAGCGGATGTTCCATCGAGCCAGTCCTCCTCGTTGCGGGTGGCGTCTCATCTCCTACCCAATCTACGTGCCCCTGCGCGCCAGGTTGTATGCCGTGATGGAGTTGTAGCGCTGCGCAGACTGAGCAGCGATGGAGCGGCGCCGCCACCCGTCGACCAACGCTGCGAGGCTGCCGATCACCACGATCAGCATCAGCGGATCGAAGGCCAGGTGCAGGCGGCCATACTCGCTGTAGGAGGTCATCGTAGTGACGGCCAGCGCATAGAGCGACATCAGCGAGAGCGCGCCATACACCTCCGCGCGGATGCCGGCGCAGACGCCCACGCGCCTGCGAGCGCCGCGCCGCGCCAGCGCCAGCCAAAGCGCCGCGCAGAGTGGAAACAGCATGAACAGCGGGTAGACCACCATCGAGCCGCTCTGGATCGTGCCGATCAGCCCCGCCAGCGGGCCACTGTGACTGAAGCCGCCGAAGACGTAGGCGTCGTAGAGCGAGATATATGACAGTGGCAGCGAGCGCGCCACGTACTCGCCGGGGTGGTGGAGGATGATGGCCTGCGCATACGCCCCCATGTGCGCGAAATGGCGCCCGGCCAGCGAGTGGTCGCGCCAGTAGATGCTCCAGGGATCGATCAGGCCGTGCCGCGTGAACTGCTCGGTGGCGGCGGCGATGCGCGCGAAGGACGACGGCGCCTGACTCTGCATGCGATACTGCATGACCTTGCCATAGAGGTTGATATTGGTCGCGTCGGTCAGGCCGAAGTAGCCATTGACGCGCGCATTGAGCGCCATGTAGCTCACGACAGCGCCATAGATGACGAGCAGCGCGCCGCCCATCGGCGCCAGCAGTCGGCGCGCGACGCCGCGCCGATACGCCACCAGCAGCAGGTACGGGAACAGGACGAGCGGCGCGATGACCCACTCGCCGCGCGTGATGATCGCGCCGAAGCAGAGCGCCGCCACTGGCCAGAAGCGTGCGACGCCGGGGGCGCTCCAGAAAGTACACGACCGCCAGCGCCAGCCCTGCTATCAGCAATGCTCCCAATCCATCCGAGAGGATCGCCCGGAAGTACGAGTAGAGGTAGAGGTTCGCGCCAAAGAGCGCCCCCACCAGCGCCGCCAGCCGTACATCGCGCCAGATGCGCCAGGCCAGCGCGTAGACCGCGACCGCTGTGGCGATGAACAGCACATTCTGCAGCGCCTCGGCGGCGGCGAAGTTGCTCCTGCCTACGAAGGCGAAGACCAGCGCCAGCAGCAGCGGATAGCCCGGCAGGCGAATGGGATCCACCAGTGGCCCACCCGACAGGATGCTATTGGCGCGATTGACGTACTCATAGGTGTCATGGTACGGGATGAAAGGTTGCGGGCGGTTGAGATGAAACAGGATGGTTAGCAGCGCGGCGATGGCTGCGACGAAGACGCCTCCCCGCATAGCAGGGGATTGCACAGCCGCCGCCAGCCCGCGCGCAGGCGCGCGCCAGCCGGACGAGCTGAGCGCCGCGCCGAGGTTGACGTCGCCGGGCACGACGAACCACCGTCGCCTGACGGCTTCGCGTTGGGTCGACATGCGCGCATCCTTATCGCCTGCGCCGGCAGGAGCTTCTTTGTCCTGTATCGGCGCTCGTGCGTGGGTTGCGCACATGCCGTGCCACGCGCCCGTGCAGGCGGCGCCGGGCGCGCAAACGCCCCCCTCACGACGATGGTGAGAGGGGCGTTCGTGCGCTGTCAGCCCACGCCTAGCGCGCGGCGGCCAGCTTGAGCGACTTGGTGAAGTTGGAGGCCAGCGTATCAAAGGAATCGCTGTTGTAGTCCTCCAGCTTGCCCGCGTCGCAGAGCATCGCGATCTCCGGGTCGATGGGCAGTTGCGCCAGCAGCGGAGCGCCTGTCATGGCGACCAGCTCCGCGCCGTTGCTGGGGCCGAACAGCTCGTTGCGCGAGCCGTCGGGCATCGTCAGGTAGGCCATATTCTCCACCAGGCCGATGACCTTGCCCTTCATCGTCTGCACCATCTTGATGCACTTGACGACGATCTCGGTGGCCAGCATCTGCGGCGACGAGACGATGACCACGCCGTCCACCGGCAGGGATTGCATGACGGTCATGGCCTCATCCGAGGTGCCAGGCGGCAGATCCACCAGCAAGAAGTCGAGCTTGCCCCAATCTACATCGCTGTAGAACTGCTTGATGGCGCTGGAGATCATCGGGCCGCGCCAGACGACGGGATCGGTGGCGTCGGGCAGGAACATATTCATCGAGACGATCTTGATGCCGCCGACCGAGCGCAGCGCATCAATGCCACCCTCGCTCTTGGTGGGGACGCCGCGCACGCCAAACTCTTTGGCGATGCTGGGGCCAGTGATGTCGCCATCGAGAATGCCGACCTTGAGGCCCTGGCGCTGGAGTGAGATGGCGATCAGCCCCGTCACCAGCGACTTGCCCACGCCGCCCTTGCCGCTCATGATAGCGACGATGTTGCGGATGCCCGTGCTGGAGGCGCCCTGGCTCATGATGTTCAGCGGGATGCCGCGGCCAACCGGCGCCTTGGTGGCGGGCTTGATGCCCTCGGCTTCCTGGCCATTGGCTACGCGATTCAGGTCGCCGAGCAATGACTCCACCGCCAGCCGATGCGTGCGCGCGCCGGCCGCCACCGTCTCGCGCGCGCCCACCTGACACGCTGTGCAGGGCAGACCGTGGCCCTGAAACACTTTAACCGTCTGCGGATACTTGCTCACCACGTCGTGGATGACCATATCCGCGGTAATCTCAACCGTCATGTGTTTCTCCCAGATGGAAGGCGCCGCTACACGACACGTCGCACGTTAATCCCGACTTGCCAACTAGGATTATAGCACGCGACTCCGGCGCGGCGGGAGATGGGGTATGCTCACAATTTTGTCACCATCATGCACACAAATTTGTCGCCAGTGGCTATCCGCATAGAGCAGCCAACGTTCCGAATCACGATGCATACTTCCTTTGTCGCGCCCCGCTTGACGCCAGAAGCGCGGCAATACGCCTCAATGACTAATCGACGTTTCTTCCCCTTCCGAACCGTTGACACACAAGAACCACCTGTGTATACTAGGCGCAACCTGGCGATTTGAAAGTCCATTGCATATTTGAAAAGACATGACTCTGCGGCAACGACGCTGGGAGTGCAGCAATGGAGTATACGGTTCCATCCGTCGCGCTGGCGGCGCAGGCGCTGAGGTTACTCAGCCGCCACAAATACAAATCCTCATCGCTCACCGATATTGCTCGTAAGCTGAACGCCAGCCCCACCACCTGTCTGCGTGTTCTGCGCACACTCGAGCGGGAAGACTTTGTTCTCTATGATCCCGAGACACGGCGGTACAGCCTCGGCCCCTATCTGATTCCACTAGGCAACCGCGCCGCCGAGCTGAATGACGCGGTCGCGCGGGCCACCGCTGAGATCAGGCGCGTGGCAGCGCAGACCGGGCTAACGACCGCGCTCGTCCAGCGCTGGGATGACCGCCCCATCTATATCGCCTCAGCCGAGCCGCCCACGGAGGACATTCGCTTCAGCCGTTTGAGTATCTCCATCGGTCAGGCCACGCCGCTGACCGCTGGCGCGCATGGGCGGTGCTTTCTGGCGTATGACGATGAGTCGGAATGGCAGCGCCACATTGCAGCGGGCCTCCACCCAATGACATCGGCGACCATTACCGATCCTGCGCGATTCATCGAGATGCTGCACGAAGTCCGTCGCCAGGGCTACGCAATTTCCGACGGAGAGTTCCACCGTGGCGCCACCGCGGTGGACGCTCCCATTTTTGGCAGGCATGGTCAGGTGGAGCTCGTCATCTCGAGCGTATGCATCAGCTCGCAACTCGAGGAGCATCATCTGGCCGACGTCATCAGCACAGTATGCTCTGCGGCGCGCAAGCTCTCGGAATGGAATGGGTACACCCATCGGACAGGAGACGATTCAGCGCCGGAGATGGCACTGGTGTAACGGCGCAGCGCAGTGTGGCGAGCGCCGTCACAGCGAGCGCCGTCACAGCGAGCGCCGTCACAGTGAGCGCCGTCTGCGACATGCGCTGGGAGAATCAAGATGGACTTTACACTGACGCCCGAAGAGAAATTGATCCAGCAGACCGTGCGCGAGTTTGTTCGGCGCGAACTGGCGCCTCTGGAAGGCGATGTGCTGCGCAATGAGCGTGAAGGTCGGCCAGGCATCGAGCGAGGGCAGCTACGCGAGCTCCAGTCAAAGGCGCGGCAACTGGGTTTCTGGGGCATCAATACGCCGGAAGAGTATGGTGGGGCGAATCTGGGATCGGTCGCCACCTGCCTCACGCTGATGGAGTTGGGGCGTACATTTGTGCCGTTCTCGTTCGGCGGCTCGGCGGACAACATCCTCTACGCCTGCAACGAGCAACAGAAGCAGCGTTATCTGCTGCCGACTATTGAGGGCGTGCGCCAGTCATGCTTTGCGCTGACTGAGCCAGAAGCCGGTTCGGACGCAGGCGCCATCCGTATGACGGCGGTGAAAGACGGCGATTCCTGGATCCTCAACGGCGAGAAGATCTTCATCACGAATGGGAATGACGCTGACTTCACCATGGTCTTTGCCGTCACCGACAAGGATCGTGGGCCACATGGTGGGATCACCTGTTTCCTGGTAGACCGCGAGATGGGCTGGCGATCCGAGCGGATTGCGACCATGGGCGAGTGGGATCCAGCGGCGCTGATCTTCAACGATGTGCGCGTGCCCCAGGAGAATATCCTTGGCGAGGAGGGCTACGGCTTCGACCTGGCGATGCGCTGGATCGGCGCGGCGCGCTGGGCCATCCCGGCGCGGGCCATCGGCGCATGCGAACGCATGCTTGAGATGTCTATCGAGCATGCGCAGAACCGTGTCACCTTTGGACAGCCACTGGCGGAGCGACAGGCGATTCAGTGGATGATCGCCGATTCAGCAGTGGAAATCGAGGCGACGAAGTGGATCACCCTGCGAGCAGCGTGGCTTGCTGATCGCGGCCTCGATAATCGGCATCAAGCCTCGATGGCGAAACTCTACGGCGCGAACATGGCAAACCGCGTGGTGGATCGCATGCTCCAGATCCACGGCGGTATGGGCTACACCCGCGAATTACCCATCGAGCGGTGGTATCGCGAGATGCGCGTCTTCCGCATCTTTGACGGCACAGATGAGATCCAGCGGTTCATCATCGCGCGCAATCTGCTCAAGGGTCATGTGAAAGTCGGTGAGTGGCAGGACTAACAGAAGGTGTGAGGCAACGCTATGCTGGCTGTCCATGAGCTCGAGGTGACCTATCAGGGCGCCATCGCCGCCGTACGCGGTGTCTCGCTCGAGGCGCCTGACCGAGAGGTGGTAGCGCTGCTGGGCGCCAATGGCGCAGGCAAGACAACGATCTTGCGGGCGATCTCCGGATTGCTGGGCAGCCAGGGCGGCCGCATCGTCCATGGTTCGATTGAGTTCGATGGCCAGTCAATCACTACCCTTGACGCGCCACGCATTGTGCAGCTGGGCATCGCGCAGGTGCTGGAAGGACGTCGGCTCTTCGGAGCGCTGTCTGTGGACGAGAACCTGCGTGCGGGAGCATTTGCCGTACGCGACACTGGCGCCACCCGCCGCGCCTACGATCACGTCATGGATCTCTTCCCAATCCTGCGCGAACGCCGCTGGAGCGCGGCGGGCTTCCTGTCCGGGGGCGAGCAGCAGATGCTGGCCATCGGGCGTGCGCTGATGGCCAGCCCACGGCTGCTCCTGCTCGATGAGCCGTCACTCGGGCTTGCTCCGGTGATGGTACAGCAGATCGGCGCCATCATCGGCGAAATCAGCGCGGCGGGTACAGCGGTGCTGCTGGTGGAGCAAAACGCGCAGATGGCGCTTGCCCACGCGGCGCACGGCTATGTGCTGGAGACTGGACGAGTCGTGCTGGATCAGCCAGCATCGGAGTTGCGGCGCGACGAACGTGTGCGCACATTCTATCTGGGCTTGCACGGCGAAGGTGGACACGGGACCTTCGCCACGCTGCGCCAACGTCGGCCAGAGAGGCGGTGGGCGCTATGACCTCGGTAGCGCAGACGCCGCTGCTCGCTGTGCGTGACATCACGGTGCGCTTTGCTGGACTCACCGCGCTCTCGGAGGTGTCCTTCGATGTGCTGCCTGGCGAGCTGTTCGCCATCATTGGGCCAAACGGCGCGGGCAAGACATCGCTCTTCAATGTCCTCTCGCGCGTCTATCGCCCCGTAGCCGGGCAAGTGACCTTCGAAGGGCGCGACCTCTTGCGACTCAGAACCGACCAGATCGTTGGCGCGGGCATCGCGCGGACATTCCAGAACCTGGGACAGTTCCCGTACACGCCGGTGCTGGACTACCTGCTGCTTGGGCGACATAGCCGCATGCGCAGCGGCATCATGCGAGGCGGCGTCTACGTCGGGCTGGCCGCAGCGGAGGAGCGCGAGAACAGGGCGTATTGTCTACGCCTGCTGGCGCTGCTCGGACTTGAGCCCTACCGCGATCGGCCGCTTGGCAGCCTACCGTTCGGACTGCAAAAGCGGGCTGACCTGGCGCGAGCGCTGGCAACACAACCTCGCCTGCTGCTGCTGGATGAGCCAGTCGCAGGTATGGGACTCGAGGAGAGCCAGGACCTCGCGGCGATCATGCTGGATGTCAGGGAACAGTTGGGCATCACACAGATCCTGGTCGAGCACGACATGGCGATGGTCATGGGCATCGCCGACCGGGTGCTCGTGTTGGACTTCGGTCGCGTCATTGCCCAGGGCACGCCAGCCGAAACGCAGGCAGATCCATCTGTTATCAGAGCGTATCTGGGCGAAGAGCAAGTCGATGCGAACACCGGCGGCTAGGGAAGCGAAAGGCGGATGCGAGCGGCCAGGCATGCGCTGCGGGCCGGTGCGCGACAGTGAGGGGTGACCATGACGTTATTCATCCAGTTGATGTTCTCTGGTCTCGCGCTGGGGTCTGACTATGCGCTGATTGCGCTGGGGTTCACCATCATCTTCAAGGCAAGCGAAGTCATCAACTTTGCGCAGGGCGAGTTCTTGCTCGTGGGGACATTCGTTGTCTCGACAGCCATGTTCTCGTGGCGTCTGGGCTTCTTCCCAGCGGTGCTCCTCGGCATGGGTGTCACTGTGCTGATCGGCGTGATCTTCGAACGTGTGGTGCTGCGGCGCATGATCGGGCGGCCACCCTTCACGATCATCATGGTGACCATCGGCCTCGATGTGCTCCTGCTGACGGCGGTCACGATTCTGGTAGGGTCAAACAGTCCCGGCGCGCCCGCTCCCTTCGACATCGTGAGCGCCATCACGGTGGGCGGCGTCAAATTCGGCCTGAACGCGCTCGCAAGTATTGTCATCACCATCCTGATCTGCGTCGCGCTCTACGCTTTTCTGCGCTACACCCGCTATGGATTAGCCATGCGCGCCACAGCGATAGACCAGGAAGCGGCGCGGGCCATGGGTATCAGGATCTCGACGGTCTATGCGTTGGCCTGGGGCATCTCTGGGGCCATCGCGACCATTGGTGGTGTCTTTCTGGCGGCGGGCGCGGGTAATCCCGTCTTCGATGTGGGGCTGGGTCAAGGCGCCCTGGTAGCGTTCCCGGCGATCATTCTGGGTGGCCTCGACTCGATTCCGGGCGCCGTCGTCGGCGGCGTCGTGATTGGACTGGTCTACGTGCTGACGCAGGGCTATGAGGCCAGCGGTTTCCTCGGCGTCAACTTCCACACGATTTCGCCCTACCTCGTCATGATTCTCGTCCTGCTGATCCGCCCCTATGGACTGTTCGGCACACGAAAGGTGGAGCGGATATGAGCGCGCCCGGCCCTGTTGGCTCATCTGCGCCCGTGGCCGCGCTGCTGGGACTTCCGCGCTCGTCGCGGAGCCGCGCCCTGGCGCTTGTTGGCGCGATTCTCCTGGCGCTCATATTCCTCTTCGGAGGAGACGGCTGGGTCTCGATACTCGACTTCACGATGGTCGCAGCCATCGCGGCGCTCGGCCTGAACGTGCTCTCAGGTTATGCGGGGCAGATCTCGCTCGGTATCGCCTTCTTCATGGGCATCGGGGCCTACACCGCCGCGTGGCTTGGTGGCAGCCCACCACAGTTGCCCGGCGATCCCGCTGGATTGGGGCTTTCATTTGTGATCTGGCTGCCCGCCTCTGGGATCGTCGCAGCGTTCATCGGCGCGCTGATCGGCCCAACAGCGCTGCGCCTCAAGGGCTTCTATTTGGGTATTGTCACACTGGCGCTCGTCTTCATTGGCCAATATCTGTTCATCAATTTGCGTGTCATCACCGGAGGGCAGCAGGGGCGTTTCAATTTCCCCGCTCCCACTATCGGCGACTTCTCGTTCGCCAGCCCCAACCCGATCTTTGGCGTACAGTTGACGACCAACCAGTGCTTTTTTCTGCCCTTGCTGCCGCTGCTAGCGCTGGTAGCAGTCTTCATCGCGAATATCGCCCGCTCGCGACCTGGGCGCGCCTGGCAGGCGGTGCGAGATAACGAGACTGCGGCGGCTATCATGGGTATCAACCTGTTCGAGGCCAAGATAGGCGCATTCGTCCTTTCATCCTTCCTCGCGGGGACCGCAGGCGCGCTCGACGCCTCCCTCTCGGGTATCGCAACGCCAGGCACATGGAGCCTGCTGCTCTCGATTCAGTTCATCGCCGCCATCCTGATTGGTGGCGTCGCCAGTGTCTGGGGCTCTATCCTGGGCGCAGCCTTCGTTTTCGCCATACCGACCGCGCTCAATACGTTCTCGCTTTTGCCGCAGAACGCCAGTTCGACAGGCATCTCCAGCGGTGATCTGAGCGCGATATTCTACGGCCTGTTGATTATCGTCTTCCTGCTGTTCGAGCCCGCAGGCATCATCGGCCTTGCCCGCCGAATACGCACGGCAAACCAGCGCATCGAGACGCGACGCAAAGGAGGTGAGACAACTACAGCGACAACCACAGCGGTGGCCTCATCGGAGCGCGAGCCCCAACTCGACGTCGAACGCATGGATCTTACGCGGCGCGCAGACGCGCCGCAGTAGCCCGACCCGGGCGCAGCGTCTGCGGCGACGCAGCCGCAGGCGGCTGGCAGTGAATGGCCAGCCATCCAGCATCGTGTAGCTATTTTCGAGAGGGGAAACTCATGGCGACTCATCTGGCGCGTCGGGCGCGAAGCCGCATCATGGTCTTATTCACCGTGATCGCAGCCCTCAGCGTGTTCCTCTCAGCCTGCTCGACCGGAGGCGGGAGCGGAATCCAAGCAGGGCCTGGGGTCGATGTAGCGAACAAGACCATCAACCTCGGCATTCTTACGCCTCTCTCGGGGCCTGTCGCAGCTCCCATTGGCATCCCGCTCACCAAGGGCATTGAGACCTACTTCAAGGCGGTCAACGCCAACGGTGGGATTGACGGCTTCAAGGTCAATCTGGTTGAGAAGGACTCGCAGTACAATCCGCAGATTCAGGTTCAGATGTACAACCAGATTCACAATCAGGTGCTGATGCTGGCTGAGAGCCTCGGCTCACCGACTACGCAGGCCATTGTGGGTCTTTCCGAGCGCGATAAGATGCTGGTGTCAGCCGCTTCGCTGGATTCGATCCTGGCTCGCCAGCAGTACATGATCCTGATCGGGACGCCGTACCGATTGCAAGTGGAGAATGGTCTCCAATACGCGATCAAAGCGGCTACATCTCTAGGCGTCACGAATCCGAAAGTAGGCATTATCTACCAGGATGACGCCTATGGACAGGACGGTCTCACTGGCTATACCGAGGCACTGAGTTGCTACAGCAGCTTGAATAATGTCGCTCAGGCGACCTATGAGCTGACCGATACGACCTTCACGGCGCAGGTCACGAAGATGAAGCAGGCGGGCGCACAGTTCGTCGTGCTGACTGCCGTACCCACCGTCGCGGCGGGCATCATTGGCACTGCCGCCCAGCTTGGCTATTTTCCGCAGTGGATCCTGAACAGTCCGGCGTGGGCGAATGGACTGCTGGCCGTCTCTCCCCAGTTCACCGGACTGCTGGAGAAGAGTGTCTGGGTGGTGGCGCAAGGCGCGACCTGGGGCGACCGAAGCCAGCCAGGTATGGCTGAGATGCTCGACGACGTCCAGAAGTACGCTCCGGATCAGAAACCCGACGGCTACTTCCAATTCGGCTATGCCGAGGCCAAGGTCACGTACGCTATCCTGAAGAAGGCGGCGGATGGTGGCGACCTGACGCGTGCTGGACTGCTCAAAGCGTTCAACTCGCTGGGAACAGTGGATCTGGGCGGCTTGTTCGGCGCCAACGCGAAGTACGGTTCGGCGCCCAATCAGCGTGTTCCTACGCGCGATAACAGCGTCTATGGCATTGACACCACCATCCCGAACAACTTTAAAGACCTGAGCGGCGACTTCACCGGTACCTGCGCCGCCAAGTCGCAGTTCTGAGGCGCTTCGGCGCTCATCCCGCAGACACAGGCGCTCTGGTAGACCAGTCCGGAGCGCCTGCCGTCGTACACGCCAATGTCGGATAGCCAGCCAATTCCGGGCCAGACTAGAAAGCGAGGCAGTCATGCAGGTCAAGGAGCCATCGAGCATACTGATCGCCGGGCGCAAGCTCGCCTATGATGAGGTAGGGCCTGCGAATTCGGCAGCCGCCAAGGGCGCCATTCTGCTGCTAACGGGTCTGGGGTCGAAGCGACTGGCCTGGGCAAGGCAGCTTGATGTTTTTGGTCGCGAGTACCGGACAATCGCGATGGATTATCGCGATAGCGGCGACAGTGACGCCGTCGCTGAACCGTATAGCGTGGCCGACCTTGCAGACGACGCTGCCGCTCTGCTCAAAACGCTCGGCATCGAGCGCACACATGTCGTCGGCATCTCGCTCGGCGGCTTTACAGCGCTGCAATTCGCTCTGCGCCACGCCGACATGCTCGACCGGCTCGTGCTCGTCTCCACTTCTGCGGGCGGGCGCTCGCATGTTCAGCCAACTGCAGAGATTGTGTCGTTGCTCACGCCAAGCCCAGGCGTGGAGGCTGGTGAGAGAGCGATCCACACCTATAGCCGCATCATGGCAGCCGAGTTTGTGGAGGCGCATCCCGAAGAGTTGGAGCGCATCGCGGAAATGGCTCGCTACCGTTCCCAAAGCGCTGCCGCCTATATGCGCCAGCTCTCCGCAACGCTCGCGCACGATGTGGTGGACTCACTGCATCGCATTACGGCGCCAACACTCGTCATCCATGGTGACCTGGATCCGCTGGTTCCTCCAGCGAATGGGGCACATCTGGCGACCCACATCGCTGGCGCACGACATATCGTCTATTCTGGTGTCGGCCATATCCCAATCGTCGAGCGCGCAGACACATTCAATCGCGATGTTCTGGCATTTCTTGCCGCAGAGGCCTCGTCTCCGGTGCAGCCTTGATTCCCGATCCACCCAGGCCAGTTCGACCGCTTGCCCGGTCACCTCTTGCGCCAGCGCCGCCAACTCCGCAGTGCCAACTCCACAGTGCCAACTCCGCAGTGCCAACTCTACATTATCGAATTGAAGGACGCATTGATGGTCGCTCCTGACTTTCGCAGCTTTCCGTGTCTCATCCGTGGCCATCATGCGTGATCACTTGCCATGGCTCGCCATTGCCGCAAGCGCCACACGCACCGTAGACTAGAGATGCCGAGAGATACCCGACGAGACCTGATCGCGACCTTCCGGGAAGACAGCCAGGCGAATGGATTCAGCGGATTCCGGGGAACTGCGGCGTTTCTGCAACTGCTGAGCATGCATACAGGGCTGGCGGCGCCGACGGCGGACGCGACGAGAACCCTTCCCAGCGCGCCCGCATCGCTTCTGGCGCCGCCTGCTCGCCACACACGGGGCGAAAGGGGCATTCGCATATGAGCAGCGCCAAGACGGGGCATCCCTCCAACGCGCACGCATCGGAGAAGGCGGAGAAGGCGGAGAAGTCAGGGAAGTCGGCGCAGCACGCGGCCACGCTCCCGCCGGTCACGGGCGACTTCTATCAGTTTGCCGCCACCATGAGCGCCGAGGATCAGGCGATTCTCAAGCGCGTGCGCGTCTTCATGGAGGAGGAAGTCGCGCCGATCATCACGCGCTACTGGATTCGCGCTGAGTTCCCCTTCGAGCTGATCCCCAAGATGGCCGCGCTCGACATCGCGGGCATCGCGTATCAGGGCTACGGCTTCCCCGGCAAGACGACTGTGCTGGATGGCATGATCGCCGTCGAGATGGCGCGCATCGATCCCTCCATCGCCACGTTCTTTGGCGTGCATAGCGGGCTGGCGATGGGGTCGATCTACCTCTGTGGCTCCGAGGAGCAGAAGCAGCAGTGGCTGCCCGTCATGCGCCGCCTGGAGAAGATCGGCGCCTTCGGGCTGACCGAGCCAGATGTCGGCTCCGGAGCCTCTGGCGGGCTGACCACCACCGCGCGCCGCGAGGGCGACGAGTGGGTGCTGAACGGCCAGAAGAAGTGGATCGGCAACGCCACCTTCGCCGATGTCACCATCATCTGGGCGCGCGACGAGGCCGACAATATGGTCAAAGGCTTCCTGGTGGAGAAGGGAACGCCGGGCTTCAGCGCCGAGAAGATGGAAGACAAGATGGCGCTGCGCGTCGTGCAGAATGCCCTCATCACGCTGAAGGATTGCCGCGTCGCCGAGGCCAACCGCTTGCAGCGCGCGCGCTCCTTCCGCGATACGGCCGCTGTCCTGCGCATGACGCGCGCGGGTGTGGCGTGGCAGGCGGTCGGCTGCGCGATGGGCGCCTATGAGCACGCGCTGGCCTACTCGCGCCAGCGCAACCAGTTCGGCAAGCCCATCGCCAGCTTCCAGCTCGTGCAGGACTTGCTGGTGCGCATGCTGGGCAATATCGTCGCCTCCGAGTGCATGACGATGCGCCTCTCGCAGATGCAGGACGCAGGCATCATGAACGACGAGCACGCCTCGCTGGCCAAAGCCTTCTGCACCTCGAAGTGCCGCGAGACGGTTGGCTACGCGCGCGAGCTGCTGGCGGGCAATGGCATCCTGCTGGAGAATCAGGTCGGGCGCTTCGTCGCCGACGCCGAGGCGATCTACTCGTATGAAGGCACCCGCGAGATGAACACGCTGATCGTGGGCCGCGCCATCACGGGCCTGGGCGCGTTCGTCTGATACCCTCAGCATCCCCGCGTTTCCCCGCATGTTCCGCACACGTTCCGCGCTCGCGATGAAGCTCGATGAAGAAGGAGTAGTGTATGACGGCGGACGGTTTCAGCCTCGCCACGATCAACGACTTTGTTGGCAAAGACCTGGGCGTCTCGGACTGGCTGACCGTCAGCCAGGAGACGATCAACGCCTTCGCCGATTGCACGGGCGATCACCAGTGGATTCATGTAGATGTGGAGCGCGCCCAACGCGAGAGCCCCTACGGCGTGACCATCGCTCACGGCTATCTGACGCTCTCGCTGTTGCCCGCCATGCACGCTTCGCTGAACGTGATTCCCCCTGGCGTGATGGCGGCGCTGAACTACGGCGCTGACAAGGTGCGCTTCATCAATCCCGTCAAGGCGGGCGCGCGCATCCGCGACCACGTGACGCTGATCGCTGTGGAGAGCAAAGGGCCGGGGCGCACGCTGATGACGACCCGCCACACCGTGGAGATCGAAGGCGAGGAGAAGCCCGCGCTGGTGGCGGATACGCTGGCGATGCTGCTGGGATGACGGGCTGGCGGTTGAAACCGCGCCTGGGAGGCCCTCCGGGCTGCAGCCGCTCCGCGCGCTTTACGCGCGCTTCTCGCTGCGCTCGCGCGTCTGCCCTGCGGGCCGCAAAGTCCGCCTGCGAGGACTGGGACGAGCCCGCCAGTGATTTCTGGCTCCTGTGTACGTTAAGGCTAGAAATCGCTGTTTCTTGCGCAGCGTCCGTGTTTCGTCATCACACAGAAGTGAGGCGCCGATGTCGTCCGCGACGACCACCCAGCCAACGTCGGCTGGCCACGAACAGATCTCCCGCACCATCAGCGTCCTGGGCCAGCGACTGTATGTCTCCATCCGTCGGGGGGACGGGACACGCACGCCCCTGCTGATCATGAATGGCATCGGCGCCAACCTCGAATTGTTGCAGCCCTTTGTGGATGCGCTCGATCCCGCTATCGAGGCCATCCGCTTCGATGTTCCGGGCGTGGGCGGCTCGCCCACGCCGCTGCTACCCTATCGCTTCCCGGCGCTGGCCTTCCTGGTGGGGCGCATGCTCGATGCGCTGGGCTATGGGCGCGTGGACACGCTGGGCATCTCGTGGGGCGGCGCGCTCGCCCAGCAGTTCGCGTTGCAATATCCCTGGCGCTGCCGCAAGCTCGTGCTGGTCAGCACGGCGACGGGCGCACTGATGGTACCGGGCAATCCTTCTGTGCTGGCCAAGCTCGCCACACCTCGGCGCTACACGGAGCCTGGCTATATGGAGGCCATCGCGCCGGAGATCTACGGCGGGGAGATCGACCCAAGCCTTGCGCGCGATTTCGCTGAGCAGATGCGCCCTGGCGACGCGCGTGGCTATATGTATCAAATGCTGGGTGGCGCGGGCTGGACCAGCGTCCCCTGGCTGCATTGCGTACGCCAGCGCACCTTGGTGGTGGCGGGCGACGATGATCGGCTGATCCCGGTCGTCAACGCCAAACTGATGCATCGGCTGATTCCGCACTCGAAGCTCTACATCTTCCACGGCGGCCATCTCGGCCTCGTGTTGCAGGCGCACGAGTTGGGACCGGTCATCGGATCCTTCCTCGCCAGCGCCCGGTAGCGGAGCAGCGTGGCCTGGCGCAGATAAGGTGTGGATGGAGGAGCGGGAGGGAGGAAGCGCGCGCCGCGCAGGATGCGCCCGGCGACGCCTGGGGATGATGAGAGATCATGGGAGATCAGCCGCAAGGCACAGGAAAGGAGGCGTCGGAGGCGATTTGAAGCGTTCGCAGTCCGTGTGTTTGTCCAGTGTAGCGTCGGTCGTCGTGGTGGCGGCTGGCGGTCGGGCCAGGGTTGCTGGCTATGTGCGGGCCAATCACGCTCGCACGAATGGAGGACACGATGGCGGAGAGCGTGTATAAGGTAGTCACGCTGGTAGGAGCCAGCGACGAATCATGGGAGAAGGCGGCGTCCGCTGCGATTGCGCAGGCCGCCCACAGTCTGCGCGATTTGCGGGTCGGCAAAGTCATCGAGCAGGACATCCACATCGAGGACGGCAAGACGCTGACCTATCGCGTCAAGCTGGAAGTCTCCTTCAAGTATGAGGGTGGCGCCTGATCAAAAGGGCGCGACCTCACCCCCCCAGCCCCCTCTCCCACAAGGAGAGGGGGAGCCAATGTAGTTCGGCATGTCAGGTGGCGGCAGAGTTCGGCGGATGGTTGGGGCGGCATGCGCCCCACACCGAGCGAAATGGAGGGCTGCGATGGCGAAACTGGAAGACGCGGTGGTCGTCGTCACGGGCGCGGGGCGCGGGATCGGGCGCGCAATCGCCGAGGAGCTGGGCGCGGGCGGCGCCTGCATCGTCGCCAACTATGCCAGGAGCGCGCACGCGGCTGAGGAGGTCGTCTCGCGGCTGCGCGATGGCGGTACGCGCGCCATTGCTGTGCAGGCGGATGTCTCGGACGCCGAGCAAGCGGCGCGGCTGATCGAGGCGACCGTCAGTGAGTACGGGCGCATCGACGTGCTGGTGAACAATGCCGGCATCACCGTTGATCGCACGCTGAAGAATCTGACGATTGCCGACTGGAATGTCGTCGTGCAGACCAATCTGAACGGCTACTTCTATACGATGAAGGCCGCGCTGCCGCACTTCATGGCGCAGAAGCATGGCAAGGTGATCCACATCAGCTCGTTCGTGGGTAAGGCGGGCAACTTCGGGCAGGCCAATTATGCCGCCGCCAAGGCTGGCATCATCGGGCTGACCAAGACTGCCGCCATCGAGCTGGCGCGCTTCAATGTGACGGTGAACGCGGTCTGCCC
Source organism: Ktedonobacterales bacterium (assembly GCA_036258195.1). Classification (GTDB taxonomy): domain Bacteria; phylum Chloroflexota; class Ktedonobacteria; order Ktedonobacterales; family JADMIN01; genus JAKAIY01. Next base: position 495 of record DATAED010000243.1, on the reverse strand, counting down.
CGGTTTCACCGAGACGGAGATGTATACCCAGGTGCCAGATCAGGTGAAAGAGCAGATCGTCAAGCGCATCCCATTGGGGCGCGTCGGCACGGCGCACGAGGTGGCGCGCGCGGTGCGCTTCCTGATCGTCGATGGCGACTATATCACCGGCAGCTCGCTCGACATCAACGGCGGTGTGTATATGTGAGTAGGCGAACCTCTCCCCCTGACCCCCTCCCCTCCGAGGGAGGGGGAACCCATGCCAGGCGCCGTCAGCGATTGCAGGCGTTACACCAACCGGACGCTTGCCACGCGCCACATCTCTCGACATGGGTTCTCCCCCTCTCCGTGGGAGAGGGAGACAGAGGGTGAGGTTCTCGGCCCGCGCGATACGCCAGATAAACGGAAACCCCCTCTCCTCGCGGGAGGGAGGGTCGAGGGCGCCGTCGTCTTAGCGGCGGGTGGTCGTCGCCTGGGTCAGCGTCTCCATCCAGCGCTGGTAGTAGGTGTATGGCG
>DATAED010000242.1:0-2638 GCA_036258195.1 Ktedonobacterales bacterium | reverse complement strand
CCCCGGGTTCGTTGTCGTCACCGGTGGCGCGTCGGTATCCGGAAGATTCTGCAGCGCCGCGTCGACATTCGCTGCCGTCACCTTGCTACCGAAGTAGACCACCATCAACGATGTCTCTTGCGAGCCATTGACGCTGGGGATGGAATACATCGTGTGGTCTTTGTGGACAGCCGGCAGCTTGTACTTGGCGTCGGCCAGTCGCGCCAGCACGGTCGCTTCCTCCTGCTTGCCGATGGGGCGGTCAAACTGGATGAAGGCATAGTTAGCCGCCGGGATCGAGCCACTGGCGTCGGTAGCGGCGTAGGTCGCCACATCCTGCGCTTTGGCGTCCTGGAAGACCTTGTTGATCTCGGCGACCGTCACGCCAGAGCGCGCGAATCGCAGGTCGATCGTATCGCCATTCGTGAAGTCGATGCCCAGGTTCAGGTGCCAGAAGATCAGCGCGAGCAGCCCCGGCACGATGATGATCCCTGAGACCAGAAAGAACCAGTACTTGTGGCGTGTCAGATGAAACACGGTCTATTCCTCCGCCCCGGTCTGCTCTTCGGCCATGCGCGCGGTATCGGGCTTGGCGCCGTTTGCGCTCGCGCCCACTCCCGCCAGCGCCTCGTCGTCGTCGGTGTCAGGCGCGGCGACCACTCCGCTCGCCTTCGGTGTGACCACAGCGGATCGCGTCGAAGCGCTGCGCAGTTGCGGATTGTAGCGCGAGACCTTGAGCGCATCGGCGGGCAACGAGTAGAGCGCCGGATGCGTGGCGATGCCAGAGAACAGGAGCAGATTCAGGAAGTTGCGCGTGACCACCACAGCGGTGAAGAGGCTCAGGAGGACGCCGATCACCAGGTTGGTTGCGAAGCCGACGATGATCGTCGCGCCGTAGTTGTTGCCAAACCAGTAGAGGATGGCGCCAGTGATGATCGTCGAAGCGTTCGAGTCGCGGATGGAGGGCCACGCGCGCTTGAAGCCGAGATCGACCGCCGAGGCCATCGTGCGGCCCGCGCGTAACTCCTCTTTCATACGCTCGAAGATCAGGATGTTCGCATCAACCGCCATACCGATGGTCAGCACCGTCGCGGCGATGCCTTCGAGCGAGAGCGTGACGCCCAGCAGCTTGATGATCGCGTAGATGAACAGCGTGTAGAGCAGCAGCGCGATGTCGGCCAGCAAACCGGGCAGCCGATAGTAGATCAGCATGAACAGCATGACCAGCCCCAGGCCGATCAGCGCCGCACGAATGCTGAACTCAATCGCCTGCTGGCCCAGCGTCGCGGCCAATTGCTTCTCGCTCACCACCGCCAGCGGCAGCGGCAGCGCGCCATATTTGAGCTGTGTGGCGAGATCTTGTGCGGCTTTGATATTGCCAATGCCGGTGATCTCGCCCTGGCCGTCAATCTCGCTCTGAATCTGCGCCGACTCGATGACCTGATTGTCAATCGTGACCGTCAGGTAGCCGCCCTGATTGTCGCGCGTGTAGGTGGCGAACTTGGAGCGCGCATTACCCTGGAACTCGAAGGTCACGATGGGCGAGTTGTTCTGGTCGAGGGTCGCCTGAATCGAGCCGGGGTTGAGCTGCGCGCCTGTGAAGGCGACCGGGTATTGTCCCTCAGTGACCGTCGTGCCAACCTGCAGCGGCGTTCCCTTGGTATCAATGATCTCCATCTTGCCGGTCTTACCAAGCAGCGCGTTGGCTTGCTGCGTGTCTTGCAGACCCGGCAACTCGACGAGGATGAGGTTGTTCCCCTCCTTGCGGACGACGGAATCATTGACGCCCAGGCCACCCGCGACACGCTTCTGCACGGCGTTCAGCGCATCTGGCAGCAATCCGGCGACGTCGCACTTGGGCTGGTCGCTGGGGCAACTGGCTTGTAAGGTGATCTCGATGCCACCTTGCAGGTCAAGCCCCTGCTTGACCTGGAGGTTGTTGTTGTAGCTCCCGATGTGGATGCCCGGCGTGTTGGGCAAATCCACATAGACCGCGCCCGCCCCCAGGAGGAGGATGAAGACTAGAAAGAGAATGGAGCGGACAGTGTTGCCGCGCATGGAGACAAGCCCCCTCGCTAGAAGTCCCAGACCGCAATCCGTCAGCGCTCGCGGCCCCCGCCGCGCCTTCGGGTGAGCATTGGCCCAGGCTGACCGCAGCGCCGACGAGGCTTTGCGGTCGCAGGGAGTCTCGCCCTGCGTGTCACGCGCCAGCCATGGCGTGTCGGTGTCGTCGCACTGAGTTACGAGCGTATGTACGAGCGTATTCTGGCGCAGTATATCTGAGCGCATGGGGCCTGTCAAATGCGTTGTGACCCCAGCGGGCCTGTTCCTGTCTGGGCTGGCGGCTTCCTTCACCCACGCTCCCTGCGGGGTGCGCGCAGTGTTTGCCGTTCGCTCAGGACAGGCGCTCAGTTCGTCGCACGACGCGCCAGTCGTCACGCTACCCTACATACGAGTATCGTAGCGCGGGTGTCGCATAGCGGGACTAGTGTCCTCCTTCCGCTGGGACGACCATGTGGCGCCGCCCGCACAGCTACTTCACGGTGAAGGGCGCTGAGTAGACCGTTTCGCTCGCGTCCGTGGCGGCGCTCGCGCGATAGGTAAAGGCGACACGATATGAGCCTGCTGGCCACGGATTCGCCTTGATCTGGCCCGCGCT
>DATAED010000241.1:0-4008 GCA_036258195.1 Ktedonobacterales bacterium | reverse complement strand
AGCGCTGAGCCCGGCTCAGCCACCATGCCACCCATCGCCACGAACGGCGTCAGGTCGGGGTCGCGCAGGTTCACATAGGTGGCGCCCTCGCGCAGCCGATAGCCCTCCGGCTCGATGGGAATGCGCTTCAACTCGGCGTCGGTGAGGCCGGGCAGGTGCGAGCGCAGGTCTTTGAGCGCATCCGCGGTCAGCCCTGCCGCCGCCTCGCTGCGCGGCGCCGTGGCGTCCACCTGCTCGCCCAGCGGTACGTCCTTATGGAAGTCGCGCTCCAGCTCACGCGAGATGCGCTCCTGTGGAGTGAGAAACTGTTCATCAGCCATCGTTCAGGCTCTCCTTCCCTGCTCATACACGCCAATCCTTCGGCGCTCGCATCACGTACAGTCTGTGCCGCATCACACGCGCCAACCCCATGCGCAGATTCCCCCTCTCGCTCTGGGAGAGGGGATAGCGGCGCGGGCGCAACGAGGCGCTCCCGCCCGCAGCCATTGCGGATGAGAGCGCCTCGTCAGCGTGAGCGAAGGTTGGATTGGAGCCTACGGATAGATGCCGCGCACCTGGGTCGCCTCGGCCACGCGCGCCACGGCCAGCAGATAGGCGGCCATGCGATAGCCGCAGTTCTGCTCTTCTTTCTTGGCCTGCACGGCGGCAAAGCTGCGCACCATGATGTGCTCCAGGCGGTTGTTGATCTCGTCTTCCGCCCAGAAGAAGTGCTGCAAGTCCTGCACCCACTCGAAGTAGCTGACCGTCACGCCGCCCGCGTTCGCCAGGATGTCTGGCACGACGTGGATGCCGCGCTCAGCCAGAATGGCGTCGGCCTCGGTGGTGGTGGGGCCATTGGCGGCCTCGACGACCAGTCGGGCGTGGACGCGTGGCGCGTTCTGATGGGTGATCTGCCCCTCCAGCGCCGCCGGGATGAGGATATCGCACGGCAGCTCCAGCACGGCCTTGCCATCGATCTCTTGCACGCCGGGCATGCCCTTGAGCGTGCCATGCTCCTGCGAGTAGCGCAGCGCCAGCGGCACATCGATGCCATCCTCATTGTGGATGGCGCCGTAGACATCGCTGAGCCCGACGATCTTGCATCCCATCTCGTGCAGCAGCTTCGCAGAGATGCTGCCGACATTGCCGAAGCCCTGGATGACGATCCGCGCGCCCTTCAGCTCGATGCCGAGCGCCTTGCAGGCCTCGCGCGTGATGACGGAGACGCCGCGCCCGGTGGCCTCCATGCGCCCCTCGCTGCCGCCCACGGAGAGCGGCTTGCCGGTGACGACGGCTGGCACCGAGTAGCCCTTATGCATGGAATAGGTGTCCATGATCCAGGCCATCACCTGCGGGTTGGTGTTCACATCCGGCGCCGGAATGTCGCTCTCCGGCCCGATCACGCCCGCGATCTCGGTGGCGTAGCGGCGGGTCAGGCGCTCCAGCTCGGTGCGGCTGAGCTTGCGGGGATCGACGATCACGCCGCCCTTGGCGCCGCCGAAGGGGATATTGACGACGGCGCACTTCCAGGTCATCCACATGGCCAGCGCGCGCACCTCGTCCAGCGAGACGTTGGAATCGAACCGGATGCCACCCTTGGCAGGCCCGCGATTGATATTGTGCTGAACGCGATAGCCGGTGTACATCTCCACCCGGCCATCGTCCATTCGCACGGGGAAGTTGACGGTCAACTCGCGCTTCGGCGCGCGAAGAATGGCGCGCAGCTCCTGGTCGAGATTCAGCCGTTCTGCGGCGGCGTCAAATTGGGCGACCGCTTCAGCGAAGGGATTCAGCGCTTTCGGTTGCTTAATCGCCACGACTACACATCCTCCTGGTTTTGACCAGCATTGGTCATGGTAGAGCCTCATCGCTCCAAGCCAGAACTGGCTTGCGGACCCATCGCTCTGGGTCGCGCTCAGGGTGAGCGCCCGTGCGCTCATCGGGAACAGCGATTCTCATCAGGCCAGACAGTTTGGGCCACGCTTGCGCGTAGCTAGCTACATCTAGAACGAGTCTGTTTTTTGTGACGTTCCGATTTCCGCCAGATAACATCCCGAATGACTACCGGCAGCCCCGCATCAGATGGGGGCTTTGGGTTGTGAAGATGGGAGGTTGGCTGGCGTTACTCGGGGGGCGCTTCGCGTGGGTCGAGCGAGAAGAACGCCGTTTGCATCTCCGTCTCCTCGATGCCCACCGTCAGCCGTTCGAGCGCCTGGCCAGCGCCGCGCCCTCGTAGCTCCCGCACGATGCGCAGCGCAAGCTGTTCGGCCAGGCGCTCGGCGGTGGCGTTATCCACCTCCAGCGGCACGACCGTCCACTTGGGCAGCACGTAGCGGATGGGCGCGTCCGGGGCGTCGGGGATGGCGGAGAGATCGCCAGTGTATTCGATCTCCCAGGCGTCGCCTTGGTCGGTCACGCGCAGGTGAGGATTATGCAGCGGAAGGAGGAAGCGGTGATCCCACTGTTTGCAGAGGTCGCGCACGATACGCTTGAGGACGACGAAATCGAGCACGTAGCTGTCAGCCGTGAGCGGCCCGACCGCCTCGACTCGCACGCCGTAGTTGTGGCCGTGGAGCGGCTCACACTCACCCTCGAATGTGATAAAGTGCGCGGCGGCGAACCCCAGGTTGCCCCGCTCGATCTGGATCTTCCACGACATACGTGATTCACCCACCAGACGCGCGCTCGCGCGCCGGAGCCAGCAGCGCTCCAGCGAAACACACGCGGCGCCCGCGATACAATCAGCCCAACCAAGCGCCATGCTCGGTCGGGGGCGGGCGCTTAGAGATTATAGCACGGTCAGGGCCATATCTGCCCTCAGCGAGCAGTCCAAAATGGCCAACGATTGTCATGCGACGCGACCTGACGAGTCCCTTGCGCTACCTGGCTGCGTAGGCGACGAGCGCCACGATGACCGCGATGAAAGTCAGGGTTTGCAGGATGACGCGCGCCGTCTGCCAGCGCTCAAAGCGGTCGAAGATCACGCCCAATTGCGCCTCATCATCGGCGGCGCGCTTCTGGCTGAAGTTGATGGGCGCGGCGCGGGCGGTCGTCAGCGAGTGCAGGATGGCCAGCGCGGCGGCCACATAGATCGGCCATGCCGCAGCAGATGCCGTCCCTAGCGCCAGCTCCACAATGGCCGCCGCAATCGTCAGCAGCGCAGCGCCTATGCCCAGCGCGGCGTACCACACGACGCCGGGACCAAGGTCTGCCGCGCGACTATAGGCCGAGAACGCCACATTGCCCATCGTGCGCCGCGCCGGAAGCTGCTTGATGCATTGATCGAGACTGGCGCCCGCCAGCGCGCCATCAGCCACCGTCGCCACCGCGAGCAGGATCAGCGCGCCATCAATCGGCATGAGCAAACCTCCCGCCTGTACCCCGCGCCGATGCTATACTGCCGGGTGGGCGTTCGCCGCGCAAGGGATGAGCGGACGCCAGGGTGAGATGACCGCGCAACACAATGAGGTGAAGCTAGCCGTGAAAATTGTAACCTATCTGCCGAAGGATGCTCCAGCCCACAGCGAGGGACGCGCTGGACTGCTGCGAGATGATGCGATTCTCGATCTGGCCGCGCTGGGCGCGTGGGCCGCGCACAACGGCGTAGCGGCGGGCGCGAAGCTGCCGGATTCGACGCTGGCGCTGCTGCGGCTTGGCCCGGTGGGCATGGATCTCGCCCGCGAGGCGCTGGCGCTGGCGGCCAAAGCGCGCCCCGAAGACCTGCGCGGCGAGGCTGGGCTGCTCCACGATCTCAGCGCCACGCGGCTGCGCTCGCCCGTGCCAGAGCCGCCCTCTGTGCGCGACTTCTACGCCTTCGAGCAGCATGTCAAGGCGGCGCGAGCCAAACGCGGCGTGGGGATGATCCCGGAATGGTACGAGATTCCCGTCTCTACTTCTCCAACGCCTCTGCCGTCTATGGCGCCGAGGAGGACATCCCTTATCCGCGCCTCAGCCAGGAGCTGGACTTCGAGCTGGAGGTAGCCGCCGTCATCGGGCAGGCGGGCTCCGACATCCACGCCGACGACGCGC
>DATAED010000240.1:0-12348 GCA_036258195.1 Ktedonobacterales bacterium | reverse complement strand
GGCCCGCAAAGTGTATCCGGCGTCACAGTCTGGCCTGGGCGCCGAGCGCGCTACGCGACGTAGTATCAGGGAGAGAGCTCGAAGGAGACATGGCTGCGCCGCAATCGCGAGCAGGAGGCATGCGAGATGAGTGGGAATCCGTGGGATCCAACCGCGCCGATGGGGCCGACGCCGCCCGCGCCGCGCAGTCGTGGGCGCGCCGCACAGGCGCCGGGACGCCCAGCCTCCGGGCCGCAGCACTGGCCCACCCCGCGCGGCGCTGTGGCGCCCGTCGCCAAGCCAGAGACCGCGACGATTCCCCTTGGCCAGCGCCGCTGGCTCGCTTCCATGATCCTCTACCTGCTCGCGCCCATCACCGCCGAAGTCCTGACTGGCTCGACACCGCCGCTGCAATTTGTCAACCCCGTCAGGTTTCTCTTCCTGACCGCGCTCTATGGCTCTGGCGCGCTGCTCGTGCGCGAGATGGTGCGGAGGCGCGGGCTGGGCTGGTGGAGCGTGCTGCTGCTGGGCGCGGCCTACGGCGTGCTGGAGGAGGGGCTGGTCGTCACAAGCTGGATGAACCCCAACTGGCCCGATCTGGCCTTCCTGAATGGCTACAGCCGCGCGCTGGGCATCAACTGGTACTGGGCGCTGGGCATGACCGCCTTCCATGCTGTCGTCAGCATCGCGCTGCCCATCACGCTGGTGGAGGCGGCGTTTCCACGGCTGGCGCCGCTGCCGTGGCTCGGCCAGCGCGGCTACCGCTTGCTGATGGTCTGGCTGGCGGTCGTCTCCATCGCCGGGCTGGTGGGCTTCGGCTTCCTGGAATTCAAGGACGTGGGCTACCATCCGCCGCCGCTGAGCTGGCTGCTGGCGCTGGTGATCGCTATCGCGCTGGCCTGGCTGGGGACGCACCCAATTGGGCGGCTCATCCGCCACGCGCAGGGCGACCCCACCGTGCCGCCGCGCGTCAATCGCCGCCTGGCGCCGTCGCTGCCCATGCTGCGCTTCACGGGCTTCGGATTCACGCTGCTCTTCTTCGCCCTCCTCTGGGGTGGGCCAAATCTGCTCAAGCGCCCGCTGCTGGGCATGGCGGCGCTGGCCCTCGCGCTGGCGCTGGCCACGCTGACTGTCAGCCGCTGGAGCCATCGGCTCGACTGGTCGCCACGTCGGCGGCTGGCCCTGCTGACGGGCGTGGCGCTCTTCTTCGTCGCACTGGCCCCCTTCTCCGAATACATCCTGCGGCCAGCGGGCAAAGATGAATCGGGCATGACGCTGGTCGCTGTGGCGGCGCTGGCCGCGCTGATCTGGCTGGCGCACGCCGCGCGCGTGGCCGAGGAGCGCCGCCTGCATCAGCCATAACGCCAGATCTGCTCAGATGGCTGGTCCGCCACCTGACGCCCTGCCCAACCACAAATCCCCACGCCCTCTGGGAGAGGGGCTGGAGGTGAGGGCGCGGCTCCGGCTAGCGCTGGCCTATCGCGGCGGTCAGCTCCACCTCGGCATAGGCGGCGTCTGGCTGGAGCGCCGTCTCGTTGCGTGCCTGCGCCAGCAGCGCCCGCCAGCGCTCGGGCTGCTCGATGCCTGCCTGCGCGATGGCTGGCGTGACGCGATCGAGCAGCGCCAGATAGTCGGCCAGCATCAGCCGACCGCCGCGCGTGGCGCGCTGTGGGCCGCCGCTGCGCACCGCGACCTGCCGCACCTGCACATTGCGCAGCCCAGCCGCCCGCAGATAGTCGCCCAGGTATGGCCCCGCTCCCGGATAGATGCCACGCGCCGCCGCCAGATTGGCGAATTTGACGGTCAGCTCGTTCAGCGCGCTGTGGGGGCTATGCACCAACCCGAAGTCGCGTAGCTCGACCCAGCCACCAGGGCGACACACGCGCGTCATGTGGCTGATGACTGTGGGCCACTGGCTGACCGGGATGAACGACGAGGTGGCGCGCGCCATCACCAGATCGAAGGCGCCATCGGGGAAGCTGAACGGTTCTAGGGCGTTGCCCGTCAGGAAGGTACAGTTTTCGGGCAGATAGTCTGTGCCCGTCTGCGCGCCCTGGGCAAGCGAGGCTTCGAGCTGCTGCTGGTTGATGTCGAAGCCGATCACCGTCGCCTGCGGAAACTGCCGCGCCAGATCGCGCGCCCAGCGCCCCGTGCCGCACGCGACATCCAGCACATTCAGTGGCGCGTCCAGCGGGGTGAGGTAGTCGCCACCGAACTCCCAGCGAAACATATAGTGCTGGAAGTCCAGCCGCGAGATTTCGCTCTCGCTCTCACCGAAGATGTAGGGACGCGACCCCGCCGCCGACCCTGGCACCGACTGTCCCATCGGCTGCACCTGAGGATGTTCGAGTGTCGTGCGCCGCCAGCGTCGAAAGATCCAGCTCATGCCTGCCTCCAGTACTCGCTCCTTGAAAAATCCTTGCCTCAGTGCGGTCACTGCATGCTTCCTGCAGAGTATAACAGAGCGATACGCAAAAGTGCATACGGAACTGGAAACGCTGTCCGCCAGCCTGGCGACGTGTGCGATACTGGGCTGCAACTGTCCGCCGGATGCGCAACGCAGCGAGCGAGGTGGAGCGAGGAGGAGCGCACGATGAGCCAGCACGCCACCGGAGCATTCACCATTGATACGTGGGATGCACAGCCCTACGATGAGCACGACGGCATCACGCTCACGCGCGCCCACGTCACCAAGACCTTTCACGGCGAGATCGAGGGAACCAGCACAGCGGAATTGCTGATGGTGGGGACGGCGGTGGAAGGCTCAGCGGCCTACGTGGGCATTGAGCGCATCACGGCGACGGTCAACGGGCACGCCGGCAGCTTCATCCTGAAGCATAATGCCGTCTCTGCGCATGGGGAGCAGGTCGGTGAGTGGAGCATCGTGCCGGACTCCGGCAGCGGCGCGCTGCGCGGCATCAGGGGGATTGCGCACATCGAGATCGGGCCAGATGGCAGCCACACCCTGGCCCTCGACTACGACGACCTGCCCGACGACTGAGGGGGTCAGTCATGGACGCTACAGCGCGCGATTGCGGCGGCCCGTAAACATGCGGATGAGCCAGACCACCAGCGCCACGACGATGACGATCCACAGCAGATTGATCAGCGCGTGGAAGACTGTGCCAATGATGGTCAGCGCCAGCCAGATGGCGAACACTGCCAGCGCGACGCCCAGAAGAACCTTGCCCATGCGTGGAATCCTCCTTCGGATACTCCCTGCTACAGAGGAGTACGCGCGAGCGTGCGCCGGGGTTGGGGCGCCACTCATTACCGCAGGCCACCGGCGCGATGCGCATACTCGCGGCGAGCGTTGACGCTGACGACCTCGCGCTCGGGCCAGCGCGCCGCCGTCAGGCGCCCGCCGTGTACGCAGCCCGTATCGACGTTGATCGTATTGTTGCGCCAGATGGCGTCACGGTGCGGGGTGTGGCCATAGACTACCGCTGCCGCGCCGTGGTAGTCTGCCGCCCAATCGACCCGCTCAGGGTGGCCGTATTCGTCCTCCCAGCCAGTCGTCTCGCCATAGAACGCCAGCGTGCGCACACGCTCCGAGATGCGCCCATGGTAGCGCTCCGGCAGCCCGGCGTGCGCCACCACCAGCGCGCCGCCATCCAGCCACAGATAGGGCGGAATCTGGCGGATGAACGCCACAAAGTCGCGCTTGAACTGCTCGCGCTCATCTATCGGCAGCGCGGCGATCTGGTCGAGGCTCTCCTGCAGGCCATGCGCGACATAGACATGGCGCCCCTCCAGCGCGCGCATCAGCTTGATGTCGTGGTTGCCGGGCGCGCAGAACGCCTCGCCAGCCGCCACCATCGCCATCACCAGCCGCGCCACCACGATGACACCAGGGCCGCGATCCACCAGATCGCCGACGAAGACCGCACGCCGCCCTTCAGGATGCCGCCACACGCCATCGGCGCCCGCCAGATAGCCCAGCGCACGCAGCAGATCGTGCAACTCGTCTGCGCAGCCATGGACATCGCCGATGATGTCACAGGGGCCGCGCTCGGCGCGCAGATCGCAGGCCAGCGGCTGACGCACGATGCGCGCCGCCTCCCACTGCGCAGGCGTCGCCAGCGCCCAGGCGCCCGCGTAGTTGCGCGAGCTGAGGGGGAAACGCGCCAGACTCAGGCCGCGTCCCAGCGCGAGCGCCACTGGCGAGACATCGTGGTGGTGCGCCACGCGCGCCAGCGCGGCGGAGAGCTCGCTGGTGTCGCTCTCGATGAGGGCCACCGTCAGCAGCCCCGCGCTGAGGCGGCGGCTGATCGCCAGACGGGCAGCCTCGAATGCGGCAGGCGCCTGCGACTCGGCCTCGACCTGCACGATCTCATCCGGGGAGAAGTGACACGCGGCGAAACGCTGCGCCGTCGCGCGTTCGCGGCAGATCACCACGACCAGCGCCAGCGCCGGGATGGCGATCTCTAGCGGCTCGCGCTCCCCACCCGTGTGTCTCATCGCTCCACCCATGCTTGCCGCCTGCTCCTTCTCAGATCCCCACGCGAGGATCGCTGCGCCCTACTGCCACAGCATAGCGCATCGGGCGGCGTATGGCGGCGTACATCTCCTTACGCATAGAGATACGTCCCAGCGCGCCACGCTGGACACAAAAAAAGGGGGCGGATCGAATCCGCCCCAGATTTGATGCGCGGCGCGCCCGAAAAACAGCTCATCGGCGCCGTCGTTGTGAGAAGAAACAGCCTGCTCACAGGTGGCCTGCGCGCTCACCGGAAGCCGCCCGGCGTCTCGCGAAGCCCGCTCAGAAAATCAGCCTGAGCGATAATCGTGCGGCGGTTGACAGAAAATCAGCCTGTCGCCGCCTGATCGCAGTCCAACGGAGAACCGCCCGTGGCCCGCGTGAACGATTGGAGAACCGCCCAATCGCCCGCATCGAGGAGTGGGTGCGGAGAACCGCCCGCATCACTCAGTCGATGGGAGAAGTATACCCAGCGGTTTCGCAAAAGTCCAATGAATGTTTTCTATGATCGACATTTGGAATATTTATAGTTCGCGCTCGGGGGGTTGCATTTCAGCTCTGGGTGTGCTTCATCCAGGTATTTTGGAGTATCCTGAGGGAAACCGGGCGCCGAGCGCCAAAAGAAAACGCGACGGCATGGAGCACATCTCCAGTGCCGTCGCGGTTGGTCATGCCAGCTCGCTGACGTGTCTGCGAGTCCGGCCAAACACGTTACCATCTGCGTTCAACTGCGGCCAAACGCGGAGCCACAGTTAGGACTTCTGCTGCTTGGGCGTGCCGCGACCGCGCTCGCCGCCCTTCTTGCCAATGCGGCTGTAGAACTCGGGCCCCTGCTGGCGCTTGGTGGATTCGCCGCCCTTCTTGCCAATTTCGGCATAGAACGAGGAACCGAGCTTCGATTTGACGGCCTCGCCGCCCTTCTTCCCAATCTTGCTGTAGAACTCGGGGCCGTACTTCTCGCGCACAGCCTGGCCACCATGCTTGGCCTTGTCAGAGCCTGGCTCTGGTCCGCGCTTGCTCGCAGCCATAGATCGCACCTCTCTGTTCGCAATGTCCGCCTTCCCGGATCATCCCACAGCGGGATCATCCGGAGCCCATGCGCGGCTGCACAGCGTAGCCACAACCACGGGCCAAGGGTCACGGAAGCGTCTGCTCGTCACCGTACCTGCGACTGATGGACTTCGCACGACCCATCAGCGATGGCGCAGGTATGAATCCTTCCAGGCGCCACCTACCCTACCGACAAGCATCGGCACTGTGTTTCACAGCACCTCGCATGCCAGCTATTGCACTTTACGGACAACCTGCGAAAAGGTTACATGCAGCTATGCGGAATATGACAAATCGCTCATCTTTGCTCGTTGGCGCGCGCTTGGGCGACCTGATTGGCCATCAGCGCGGCAGTCGCGCCCGCGCCCACGCCATTGTCGATGTTGACGACGGTCAGGCCAGGCGCGCAGGTCTGGAGCATGGCCAGCAGGGCAGCTCGCCCTTTGCCGCCCGCGCCATAGCCAATGCTGGTGGGGCAGCCGATGACGGGAACATGGGCCAGCCCCGCCACCACACTGGGCAGCGCGCCATCCATGCCAGCGCAGACCACCAGCGCCGCGACATCGCTGGCCAGCAGATCGCTCAGCGGCCCAAACAGCCGATGGATGCCCGCGACGCCGACGTCATAGATGGTGGTGACGCGGCAGCCCATCTCTTCGGCCACCAGCCGCGCCTCTTCCGCCACCGGCACGTCGCCTGCTCCGGCGGTCAGCACGCCGATGTGGCCGCCGCTGACGGGCCGCTGGTAGCCCGGAGCGTGCAGCGCCACAGCGCGAGCCGCCTCGCGCGCATCCAGCGTGGCGTCGGGAAAGGCGCTGGCCAGCAGATCGAGCTGGCCGGAGCGCGCGCGGCTGACGAGCGCATAGCCGTTGCGCTCCAGGAAGGCGCGCACGATGGCGACGAGCTGGTCGTCGCGCTTGGTCTCGGCCAGCACGACCTCCGGGATGCCCTTGCGCGCGGCGCGCCCCAGGTCGAGCCGCGCCTCCACCAGCGGCGCGAGCGGCCCGTGCGCCACCTGCGCAATCGCCCAGTCCTGGCCGCCCTCAGTCACATCCTCACTCAGGCCCTCGGTCAGCTCGTCGCTCAGATCGTCCGTTCGCCCCTGGCTCATGATGGTGTTCGCTCTCTCCTGGCTCAACATGTGGGTCGGCGCCCGCGTTGCGCCAGACTTCGCCCATAGTCACTAGCGCACAGGGCAGCGTAGCACAGACGCTCGCCGCCTCGCCAGGCGGCCCTGCCACAGGCAAGGTCAGACGTCGCGGCCATGAATGGCCGACGCACGGCGCGGATGGGGCATAAATGCCCAGCTTGCGCCGTCGCAGGCGCCGCGCGGCTTTCAAGCCGCCGTCCGCGTGCTCCGGCCTTTCAAGGCCGAGAGCAAGCCCGCCCCGCCACTGCCAGTAGCCCATCTGGACGACAGGCGGTGATGCGCCTCAACCTTGAATTCATGCGCGCGGAGATAGCCCAGGCGGGCGGGCGGCCTTGCGTGGACGCAAGCGGCCCCACTATACTAACGTGGGCTACGTCTCTGCAGGATTCGGCGTTCGCGTGGCGAGGCGCTGTGGGGCGCGGGCATGGAGGTTCGATCGGCGATGGGTGTACAGGTGCGACGCTTCATCATCATGGTCGTGGCGCTGGGCATGCTCTCGGTGGCGCTGGTCGCCTGCCAGGCGACTGCCATCACCCCGCCGGGGAGCAGCAATGGGGGCAAAGGCTCTACGCTCACCTTCTCCACCCAAGCGGCCAACGCGGTCAGCCCCACCCCGACGTTCCCGCTCTTCACCATCGGCGCGTGGCCATCCAACTATTCGCCGGGCAACCCTGACACCATCACGATCTACGTGATCTGCCGCGTGCAGGATCCGAGCATGAAGACGCCTGCCCTGCCGCCCAATCCCGGCGTGCAGGTCACCATCTTCGTCCAGGGCGCCATCAACCAGACCTTCACCGCCACCACCGGCGCCGATGGCATCGCCACAGCGCAGGTCGCCTTCAGCGATCCGAATCCCGGTGTGCCGGTCATCGTGCTGGTCTCCGCGAACTACGGCACTCAGACCTACAAGAACCAGACGTTCTTCACGCCGGGCGCCACCTTCACGCCGACCCCGACCGCCGGGCCAAACACGACACCGGGAACGACGCCCTCCGCCACGCCGTAGTCGCTCCTTTACCCTCTCTTCTTGTGGGAGAAGGGGCCAGGGGGTGAGGTTCCACCCCATCACCCGCCGCGCTTCGGCGCCTCACGCGAGGCCGCCGGGCGCGGCGGCTGGCACTGCGGGCAGAAGTGCGTGCCGCGCTGCGCCACCACGATGCGCTCGATAGGCGTTCCGCAGCGCAGGCAGGGCCGGCCGGTGCGGCGATAGACCTCGACATGCTCCAGATTGACGCCCGCCTCATCGTAGATGTCGCGGTGGCGGCCAAAGGTCGTGCCGCCATGCGCGATGCCCGTCTCCAGCGCCCCCTGGATGCCCGCATGCAGCCGCGCCACCTCATCGGGCGTCAGCGAGCCGGCGGAGCGCAGGGGATGGATCTGCGCACGGTACAGCGCCTCATCAGCGTAGATATTGCCCAGCCCCGCCACCACGCGCTGATCGAGCAGCGCCGCCTTGATGGCTCCACGCCGCCCGACCAACCGCGCCTGGAGCGCCGCCGGCGTGAAGGCCTCTTCCAGCGGCTCCGGGCCGAGCGCGGCCAGCGCAGCAGGCAGCGCCTCACCCGGCGCGACCAGCGCGATGCGCCCGAACTTGCGTGGATCGGTGTAGGCGAGGCGGCGGCCATCGTCCAGCGTGAAGACGACGCGCAGATAGAGCGGCTCTGGCTCGCCCGCCGCCCACAGCAGCAGATTTCCCGACATGCGGCGGTGAATGGTCAACAACGTCCCATCGTCCAGCGTCAGCAGCAGATACTTCGCCCGCCGCCCCACCTGCGCGACTGTGCGCCCGCCCACCAGCGCCGCGAATCGCTCCGGCGCGATCCCCTCGATGCTGCGCTCCCAGCGCGTCTCGACGGCCACAATGCGCCGACCAATCAGCGTCGCGCGCAGTTGCCGCGCGACATACTCGACCTCAGGTAGCTCTGGCATGTCGTCAATCCGCTTTTCGCTCTGCTATGAACACTCTGCCGTGAACAGTGGTAAGCGCCGCGTTGGAGGGCAACGGCTCTCGGCCTTGAAAGGCGGGCGCGCGACGGCGGCTTGAAAGCCGCACGACGCCTGCCTGCGGCGGCGCGAAGTCCAGGGGCATTCATGCCCCCATCCGTGCCGTGCGCCGGCCATTCATGGCCGCGAATCCGTCTGGCGCTGCGCCTGCCCCTCCGCGATGGGCGCGGCGAGGTAGCGGTCGAGGAAGCCGCCGACCCGCGCCATCCACTCGTCGGGGCGCTCCACGAAGCCCTGCACGTGGCCGACGCCGACGAGCTGCCACAGCTCCTTCGGCTCGCCCGCCGCCGCATAGAGCCGCTCGCCGTCGTAGGGCTCGTCGGCCAGCTCGTCGTTCAGATCGCTGATGATGAGGGTGGCGCGCGGGCTGACCTGGCCGATCACCAGCGCTGGACGAATCTCGCTCAGGCGCACGCCAGCGAGTCGCTGCCCCCACCAGACGACCAGATTGGCGAAGGGGAATCCCGGCAGATGGGTGAACCGCGTAAAGAGCTGAGCGATATCGTGCTCCAGGTCGGCGAAACCGCTCTCGATCACCAACGCGCGCAGCTCGGGCAGCGAGGCGGCGGCCAGAGTCGCGGCGATGGCGCCCAGCGAATAGCCCATGATGGCGAGGCCGTCCATATTGACATCGCCACGCGCCCGCAGCCACTCCACGATGGCCGCCACGTCATCGCGCTCGCGCGGGCCGTAGGTGACGAGGTTGCCCTCGCTATGGCCATGCCCCGCGAAATCGAACAGCGCCGCGCCGTAGCCAGCGCGCGCATGCAGCCGCGCCACCTGGTCGAGCCACTGGCCGCGATTATCGTGGATGCCGTGGCAGCAGATCAGCGTGCAGCCATTGGTCGCGGGCAGATACCACGCCGCCAGCTCGCCGCGCGGCCCGGCGATGCGCACATCCTCCATCGCCAGGCCAAGTTGCTCGGGGGTCAGCGAGAGCGGCTTGCGCTGGGGCAGCAGCAGCCCGCGTGTGATGGTATAGGTGAAGAACAGCAGCCCGCCCACTGCGGCCACAGTGATCACCGCCAGCGCGATCCAGAGCCACACCATCTAGCGGCCCGGCACATTCGAGAAGACGCCGCTGAAGTTATCCACCCAGTGGAACTGATGCAGCGGCCAGTAGACCAGCTCCGCCTTGCCGATGATGTTCTTGCGTGAGAGCGGCCCGAACGTGCGTGAGTCGGTATTGGACCAGGCCAGGCGCTGATCGGCCATCACCCAGTATTGATCTGTGCCGAGCGTATACTTGCCGATGATCTGGCTCTCGGGCTGCCCCACCGCGATGCCGGTGTAGGCGTGCTCGTCGAGCGCGACGCCATTCACGGTGACGGTCGTCGCCGTGATGAGGATGGTGTCTCCGGGGACGGCGATCACGCGGCGCAGCAGCAGTTGCGAGGGGTTCTGTGGGTCGGCGACTAGCACGACATCGCCGCGCCCTGGATTGCCAATGAAGTAGGCGGATTTGTTGACCAGCACGCGCTGGCCCACATCCAGCGCGGGACTCATCGACGTGTCGACCATGCCGAAGCTCTGCGTCACGCTCACCGCCGCGAAGACGATGCCGACGAACAGCAAGACCTCGACGAGCTCGCGCATCAGGTGCGCCCGGCGTTCCGCCGCAGAGCGATTGACTGTACTCGTCCGTATCACCGAGGTCTCCCCTTCCACGCCGCCCAGCGCGGCTCCGTATTGTTCAGGACTGAACCGCTAGCGCCCAACGCCGCTGAAATCGGTCGCATAGGTCGAGATGCCATGCGCCACGGGCAGCGGCCAGAAGACAAGCTCGGCCTTGCCGACGATGTTGGCGCGCGGCACATAGCCAAAGAAGCGCGAATCGACGCTGTTCTGCCGGTTGTCGCCCAGCACGAAGTATTGATTCGGCCCCAGCTTGATGGCGGGCAGCACGGCGATATTCTCCGGCAGCCCCTTATCGAGCGGCGCGATATACGGCTCATTCAGCGTGTGGCCGTTGACCTTGATCGCATTCGCCGTCACCGAGATGGTATCGCCAGGGATGCCGATGATGCGCTTCACATACGAGAGGGATGGGTCGCTGGGCGGATGAAAGACGATCACATCGCCGCGCTGTGGACTGCCGAAATCGTAGGCCAGCATATTCACCAGCACCCGATCATCCGTATGCAGCCCCGGCTGCATGCTCGGCCCATCCACACTGTACGGGCGCACGGAGAAATTGATCGCCAGGAAGACCACGGCCGTCAGCACGACGGTCTCGATCAGCTCGCGCGCGAACGTGGGGCCGTTGCCACGGACGCCGCGCACTCGGCCAAGTCCTCGCCGTGAGGGAACCAGTCGCGCGTTCGACAATCGAGCCCCCTGGATGAATCTGGATGAATCTGGACGCCTGCGCATCCTGCTGCTCTGGCCGCATCGGAGCCGCGCGCTACTGCCGACCGGGCGAGCGGCGCGTCAGGATGACGGTGGCGGGACGCGCTCCCAGCCTGCTCGGACGCGCCCGATGTCGTATGGTTTCTACCATCGCGTATTATAGCATAGGGGTTCGGGGGCGCCCGCCAATTCGGGGCGCCGCCAGCGCCATCGCGCGCCCACCACTGACCATGACCGCCACAGGAGGAGCTACACCGCCATGCCAGATATTCCGCGCCCGCTCACGCTGATTGTGATGGACGGGTATGGCATCAACCCGCGCCCAGATGCCAACGCCATCGCCATGGCGCACAAGCCCCACCTCGACGAGATCGCGCGCGACTGGCCGCATACCCAGGTGGCCACCTCTGGCCCGGCAGTGGGGCTGCCAGAGGGGCAGATGGGCAACTCCGAGGTCGGCCACCTGAATATCGGCGCGGGCAAGCGCGTCTTGCAGGAGTTCACCCGCGTCAGCGCCGCCATCCACGACGGCTCGTTCTTCACCAATGACGCCTTCTTCAAGGCCATCGAGCATGTCAAACGCAACCAGTCGAAGCTGCACCTCTGCGGGCTGATCGGCGATGGCGGCGTGCATGCCCACCAGAGCCACCTGGAGGCGCTGCTGAAGCTGGCCGCCAGCCGCGAAGTCGAGCGCGTCTACATCCACGCCTTCACCGATGGACGCGACACCTCGCCGTTTGGCGGGCTGGAGTACATGAAAGAGCTGCAAGCCCGCGTCAAAGAGCTGGGCGGCGAGCATCCAGCGCGCGTGGCGACCGTCTCGGGCCGCTACTACGCGATGGATCGCGACAACCGCTGGGATCGCATCGCGCGGGTCTACTGGGCCATGACGCGCGGCGAGGGTGAGCGCGCCGAGGATCCCGTCAAAGCCATCGCCGACTCCTACGAGCGCAAGGTGACGGATGAGTTCATCGAGCCAATCGTGCTGATGGACGACGACCGCCCGGTCACGGTGGTGGAGGCGGGCGACGCGGTCATCTACTTCAACTTCCGCTCTGACCGTGGGCGCGAGCTGACCAAAGCCTTCGTCCTGCCGGAGCTGCCGCATCAGGCTGAGGGTAAATTCGCGCGCGGGCCTCGGCTGGATGGTCTGGTCTTCGTGACAATGACCGAGTACGAAGCCGGGCTGCCGGTCGAAGTCGCCTTCCCGGCGGATAACGTGACCGAGCCGCTGGCCAAGCTGCTCGCTGATCGTGGCCTGCGCCAGTTCCACACCGCCGAGACGGAGAAGTACGCGCACGTCACCTTCTTCTTCAACGGCGGGCGCGAGGCG